>CAYWJL010000381.1:0-1135 GCA_964458145.1 uncultured Desulfovibrionales bacterium
TCGAAATTATGCATTACCGTAACACAAGCCACCTGCCCGTCGCCGGTGTAGGGCGGAGTTTATGATCTCCGGTTTGCCATGGTCTTTAATAGCCTGTTTCAGCACCGATAATGAAGCTTCAGCATCAAGAAGGCCGGGATCTTGAACGACATGGAGTTGTCCCAGAGGCCGATCTATCAGCCACATTCCCAGAGATCCCGGATCAAGTCCGGGATGACGGTTCTATTGAAGGTGTGTCCTGGGACTTGTTGGAAGTGTCCGGCTATCGTTTCGTGTCCGGCTATCGTTTCGCAAAAGATTTCCCAAAAATCACACAACACCAAGAACTTCGAGAAGCAACAGCAGAAGCAATCCCGCAATGATGCAATAATAGACGGTATTGCTGCGCCGTACGGCCTGGGATTCTTCGGCCATGACCGATTCCTTGACCTTACGGTCCCGTTTTTCCTTGTTCGTCTTTTTTCCCATGAGGGGTGTACCGTTTCAGCTGAAAGTTATTGATTCTGCGATATCCACGGGGCAAAGGGAGTTCTTACGATCATCAGCCCCACAGGTAAAGGGAAAAACCCGGAACACGGATACCCCGAGCCGGTGCCACGAGAATACCCGGCATAACGGGTCGCCCCATGCATCACAGAGATTTCCCTTGCCCGACGTCCTGACTCTCCGTACATATCCCCGACCAATGTCCGTACAAGGATCACAAGGAGCAACAATGATCGTCCGAGGCGTTCTGCCCGTTATTGCAGCTGCCACCCTCTGGGGGTGCATAGGACCGTTTTCCAAACTCGCCTTTTCCCAGGGCATGGAACCTCTTGAAGTCGCTTTCTGGCGCGCCGGATTCGGCTGGCTCTTCTTTCTTGTCCAGGCCGGATGGACGAGAGAATACAAGGTTGCGGGAAAGGATCTTCCCATGATCGCCGGATTCGGATTCCTCGGAGTGACCGTGTTTTTCGGCAGCTATCAGATCGCCGTTCAAAGCGGAGGGGCGGCTCTGGCTGCGGTTCTTCTCTATACAGCACCCGCCTGGGTGGCCCTTTTGGCCCGGTTCATCCTCAAAGAAATCATGACGCCCATGAAACTTATGTGCGTTGCCCTGACCATCGCCGGAGTCGTGGCTGTCGCCATGGGCTCT
>CAYWJL010000381.1:1145-2864 GCA_964458145.1 uncultured Desulfovibrionales bacterium
TCAACGTCACCCCCCTTGCAGTCTCGGAAGGGCTGGTTGCGGGCTTGAGCTATGCCCTGTACTATATTTTCGGCAAACATTATCTGAATATCTACCCGACCCACACCATCTTCGCCTACACCCTTCCGGTGGGTCTGCTGGGCCTGGCCCCGTGGATCGATTTCCATCCCATGACCATGACCGGATTCGGCGCGGTCTTCTTCCTGGGCCTGGCAACCACCTTTGGCGCCTACACATTCTACTGCATCGGCCTCAGACATCTCGACGCATCCAAGGCCGCGGTCGTAGCCACGCTGGAACCCGTGGTCGCCGGAGTCATGGCCTATTTCTGGTGGGGAGAACGGTTCACTCTGACCGGGTATGTCGGGGTCTCCACCATCCTGGGAGCGGTTCTGCTGCTGATCTATTCCGACGCAAGGGGAGCGAAAACGGGGGCACCTTCCTGATAGTTTTGCAGCGCTCCAGCCGGCTTTCAGGTCACCTGCTGCCTGTAACTTATTGGAGACAACACGCTCAAGAGATCGTTGCACAGGTCCCCCACCCTGGTAAGGGCGGGGCCAGGGGCGGGTCGTGTTATCGGTCCATTCCTTTATCTGTTTGAAACCCTCCCCCAACCCCTCCCTGAACTACGGGAGGGGGGTTACAGTGTAGACGTACTCGTTCTTCTTTGGATGCCTGGGATAATATTCTCTGACAACAGTACTCCACAGACAGATGACCTGATACATAGAAAAAGGCCCCTGATGCCATCGCGCATCAGGGGCCTTTTTAGTGGTGTCGAGCTGTTACAATAAGCCTACTTCTTCTTCATCGCCCTGGAGATACACACGGCAGCGCCTCCCCAGGTGATGCTCAATCCAAAGATCAACATGATGATTGCGGCTGTAGACATTAGTGACGACCTCCCTGGCAGGAAACCTTGACGGGTTGGGGCTCACACGCGGACGGCTTGAAATGCATGATCAGGGCAAACAGCAAGGTCAATTCGAGGATATGCCATCCGAAGTAGAACAGGGAACTCACAGGATATCCGCCATACGGCTTGGAGAAATCGCTGACCAGATTGGCGATGACCATGTAACCGAGACAGAACGTGGTCACGTACTTGAGGCATACGTTCCACCAGCCGCCCACGGAAAAATCCGAAATGGCATTGACGTACTTCCTGACATCCTCGAGGTTGAGCACCCAGGACAGAAAGATCATCTCGGCGAGACCACCAAGCAGGATGCCGTAATTGTTGGCGAAATGGTCGACAATATCCAGAATGAGAAGCCCGGCGCCCGTGGCGAACACGACGCTCACGCCAAAGCCTACCGCACAAAAGATGGTGGCCGCGATCTTGCGGTTCCATCCGAACTTGTCGATCAGGGAGGAGATGACCGTCTCGCAGATGGAGATTTCCGAGCTCAACCCCGCAAACACAAGGGCCAGGAAAAAGATGCTTCCAAAAAACACCGGAGCCGGCATGAGATTGATGGCCTTGGGAATGGTGATAAAAGCCAATCCCACGCCCGAGCCGACCACTTCGGAAACGGGTACGCCCTGCTGACCCGCCATGTACCCGAGAACAGCAGGGTCCACGTCCGGCCGTCATCCGTGGAACGGTATATCTTGCACTGGGCGTCGGCGTCCCCAGAGGAGGCCCACCAGTGCTTCGTGTAGGGGTCGGCGGCGACGGCGTGGAAGTGGCGAATCTCGCCATTGACGCCGCCATTG
>CAYWJL010000382.1:0-2862 GCA_964458145.1 uncultured Desulfovibrionales bacterium
ACTACAAGGTGCGTGTCGTTTCAAGCGGTTTGGAAGCCCTGAAACAGTTCAGCCGAGAGAAACCCGACCTGGTAATAACAGATGTGGTCATGCCTGATATGGACGGTCTCGAACTCATGCTGCGACTCAGAAAACAACAGCCCGATCTCAAGGTGCTGGCCATCTCGGGCGGGGCACGCATCGGTCCGGAATCCTATCTCAAACTGGCCGACGGACTCGGAGCGGACGCAACCATTGCCAAGCCCATGGATGTCGTCAAACTGCTCGATACGGTCAAGGAGCTCGTCGCTGCCTGATAGCCCTCGAAGGGGCGGAACAAACAGCAGGAAACGCGAAAAGGGTTGCAGAAGATATGTTCTGCAACCCTTTTTTATGGTTCGTAGGATTCGTTGCGCAGTGGAACCCGGTTATTGAGGGATCAGCCAGGCGGCATTTTCGGGATTCATATCCAGAATTTTTTTGATCTGACTGGATTTTTTGCTCGTCGTGGAAGAGGATACCTTGAAGTGCGTATGGATATCCACGGGCTGGAACGATCCCGTCCCCGAAGAACCGAGCATGGTATTGACCTGCGCCAGGGCGTGAACAATACCGCTGGCCCAGGATTCGCGTTTGCCCCTGTGAACGGGACAGGAGGCATCCTGACACAAAAGAAGGGCGGCCTTGTCTGCCAATGCGGTAAAGGGTGCATCCGTCCGGCCGTCACAAAACCCTGCAAGCAGCTCCACAAGCTCTTGAAAAACCTCACCCCGTTCCGGCGACAGCTCTGGTGCCTCAGCAGCTGTCGAAGCGTCATCCCTCTCCCCGGGGTCAATATGGTCACCCTCACCCTCTCCTGCCTGTGCTTCGCCTCCCCCGACGTGTGCCTCGAGCGCTTTCACCCGTTCCCCTATATCGAACTTGTCCGGTGCACACAGGGAAAGAAGTTTCTGCCCCACCTGCAAGGCATCCTGGTATTTTTCGCAGTCGATCAGGGTGGTGAACAGGGTGTTCAAGGCCCGCAAATAGGGGCGGGCGATGGGGATTTCATACACCCTTCCCAGCATGTTCTCGATTTCAGGGCCATGCATCTGCGTACCCATATCCACGATGGCTTGCATCCTTGCCGTTATTTCTGCAGAATCATATTTCGACCGTTCAAAATCATGCCGCGCCTGCCACATGTGGGCGTCGATGTTGGAGGGATCCTGCTCGAGGGCTCTGAGGACCAGCTGTTGGGCCCGGGCGGTATCCCCGGCGGCCATGGCCCGGTAGGCAAGGATTTGCGCCTTTTCCAGGGGCATCTTGTCCACACCGAGCAGGAGGGCGAGTTTTTCGTATTTCCTGTCGCTGACCAGGGTCTTGATGCGTGAGGTCACCTCGGGGATGCTTTCCTGCCCGTGCCGCAGACTGTAGATGTACACGGATCGGAGAAGAAATTCCTGAAAAAGTTCACCAAGATCGTCCAACACCGGGATGGCATCGGCCTTTTTGCGGAGACGCCGCAGAAGAGCCTTTTGTTGTTTACGTTTTCCTTTCGAGGCCACGTGATCACTCCATCGGTTGCTTGATTCAATCAGTCCTTCGCGCAGATATGGATGGCGATCCGCGCATAAAGCGTGGTCTCCTAGCCTGTCTGCGCTCAAAAATAAAGGGGTTCACGCTACAATTTTCCACACCACAACCACAAGGAGTCAACAATGGGTACACCCATAGCCACGAACAACGCACCCGGAGCCATCGGCCCCTATTCCCAGGCGGTCATGACCGGTGATCTCCTGTTCACCTCGGGACAGCTCGGCATCGACGTGCAGACCGGAAATCTCGGAAACGGCATCGAAGAACAGACCCGCCTGGCCCTGAGTAATGTCGAGGCCATTGTCCGGGAAGCCGGCGGGACCATGAAGGATGTGATCAAGGTGACCATTTTCCTGGCCGACATGAACGATTTCGCCACGGTGAACGAGATCTATGCCGGTTTTTTTGCGGAGCCGTATCCGGCCCGGAGCTGCGTGCAGGTGGCGCGGTTGCCCAAGGACGGGTTGGTCGAGGTGGAGGCGGTTGCGGGGATAAAGGGTTAAGATGTAAGGGTTAAGGAAGTGCGCAGTGCACAGGAGGCAGTGCGCAGGTTGTAGAGACAAGGCATGCCTTGTCTCCGGAGATGCCGGCAAGTTGGGAAAGTTCAGTTTGCAAGTGATACCTTTTCTCAAAACTCGTCAGTTTTACGATTGAGCGTAACCACCAATCAGGAGCGAATCATGAGCGTTTTTCGTATCCATCCCATTGTCCTCGGCACCAAGCAGTTCGATAAAGGCATGATGACTTACCAGCACGACTACGGCAAGCCGTTCACCATTCCCATCTATTCCTGGTATCTGGAAGGCGGTGACACAAAGATTCTGGTGGATACCGGGGAGATGCATCCCATCCGGTCCGAGGAACGGGAAACGGCCATCGGGGGGAAGATATATACCTTTGAGGACGGGCTGGCGAAATTCGGGCTCAAACCCGAGGACATCGATATCGTCATCCATACCCACCTGCACAACGACCATTGCGAAAACGACTATAAGTGCGAAAACGCCCGGTTCTATGTGCATGAGAAGGAGCTGGAGCGCATTCACGATCCCCACCCCCTGGATTTCAGATATCTTGAGGATTATATCGAAGATGTGGAGGACAACGGGCAGATCGAGGTGCTTACCGGAGATCGGGAGATCGTTCCGGGTATCCGCATGGTGCATACCCCGGCCCACACCCCCGGCGGGATGAGTGTCTTCGTGGAAACGGCCAAAGGAACGGCCGTGATCACGGGATTCTGCCTGATCATGGAAAACTTCTTCCCGCCGCCCGCCATCACGGGCATGGAGATGGAGGTCATCC
>CAYWJL010000383.1:0-2855 GCA_964458145.1 uncultured Desulfovibrionales bacterium
CTACCGCTGGCAGATCGCGGTCAAGGACAAGGGAGAGACTGCGGAAACAACGGTCAGAGAGATCCTCTGGCAGGTGGGCAGGACCGGCAAGGTCACCCCGGTCATGCTGGTTGAACCCGTATCCCTGTCCGGCGCGACCATCAGACGGGTCACGGCCCACAACGCCGGGTTCCTCGAAAAACGACGCATCGGCAAGGGATCGATCATCGAGGTCATCCGAAGCGGCGAGGTCATTCCCAAACTCGAGGCCGTGATCACGGAATCCGACGCGCTCGACATTCCCACAACCTGCCCGGTCTGCTCCACGCCCCTGGAAACAAGCAACGATTTCCTGATCTGCCCCAACCAGCACTGCCCTGCCCAGGTTCGCCAGACCATCGAACACTGGTTCAAAACCCTGGGCAACGCCGACTGGTACGGGACCAAGACGGTGGAAAAGCTTGTGGACAACGGCATCCATACCCTGGAACAGGTCTACGCCCTGACCGAACAGGATTTCACGGATATGGGATTCGGCCCGGTCCAGTCCGGAAATCTCTTCCAGGCCCTGACCATCAGCCGCACCAGCCCGGTGGAAGACTGGCGATTCCTGGCCGCCTTCGGCATCCCCGACCTCGGCAAGGGAGACAGCCGGAAGCTTCTGGAGCACCACCCCATCGACACCCTCACCACCATCACGCCCGAAGACATCCTGGCCATCAACGGCTTCGGCGACATCACCAGCCGATCCATATCCCAAGGAATCGCCCGCATACGATCAACCATGGAACACATGCTGGAGCTTGGGTTCAACCTGGAACCGACCCCCCTGGCCAAAGACATGGCCGCCCTGGATTCCCCCATCACAAACAAGGGCATCGTGTTCACCGGCAAGATGGTCCATGGCACCCGCCAGGACATGCAGAACATGGCCCGCGCCCAGGGAGCCAAAGTCCAGACCGCGGTCTCGGGGGCCACGGACTATCTGGTCTGTGGCGAAAAAGTGGGCGCAAAAAAAAGAGCCCAGGCAGAAAAGCTGGGCACCAAGGTCATTTCGGAACAGGAATTTCTGGAGATGATCGGGTCCGCCTCTGCCTGAAACAACGAAAACTCGACAGAGCCCAGGCAGACATCCCCCCTTGGGATGAATGGATACATGGACCGTAATTCGGTAGGGGCGGATTCCATATCCGCCCTTATGGATCCTGCATCCGCCCCCGGATTTACTTTCCGCCCCCGGATTTAATTTCCACCCCCGGATATCACATCAGCCATGGATTCCACATCCGGAAACAGGGCAAAAACGGATTCAGATTGCGTAGAAATAGATTATGGGTACACGAAAATGGCGGGGGTGGGTTCTGGACGCGAAAAAGGGGCAGATATGGAATCTGCCCCTACGAAAGGAAACCGCGGACAAAATTCGTCTGCAGGCTGCATCCCCGGATGCCGTCTTTGATGCCGGCGATGAATTCCCTGCGCGAAATCTCCGTGGCCCCGAAACGCACCATATGGGCGGTGGTCTGCTGACAGTCGATCATGGTGAAGCCGAGGGAGGCCAGATGTCGGACAAACAGGACAAACCCTACCTTGGCCGCGTCCGAACACCGGTGAAACATGGATTCCCCGAAAAAAACCCTTCCCAGAGCCACTCCATAGAAACCGCCTGCCAGTTCCCCGTCCTTCCACACCTCCACAGAATGGGCATAGCCCTGACGGTACATGTTTTCATAGGCCTCGATCATTTCCGGGACGAGCCAGGTGCCTTCGGCATCCCCCCGGTTCATGGTCGCACATGCATGGATGACTCCATAAAAATCCCGATCGACCGTGACCTGAAAGGGCTGATGGTGCAGAAACCGTTCAAGCCGTTTGGGCACATGCAATCGATCGGGATAGATGACCGGTCTGGGATCGGGCGACCACCACAAAATGGGCATGCCCTCGCTGTACCACGGGAAAATCCCCTGGGAATAGGCGATGATCAGCCGGTCGACCTGCAGATCACCGCCCACAGCCAGAAGACCGTCGGGTTCGGCCAGTTCCGGGTCGGGAAACAGAGGATCGCTGGAAAGGTAGAAAACAGGCATGGGCGCTCGTGTGAAAAAAGCTCATCCGGTTATGACTCAGGAATACGTGAAGGTCAGCCCCGACTTTTTGGAAAATCCCACCGTGACCACCCCGCCCTTGACCAGCTTGCCGAAGAGGATCTCGTCGGTAACCATGTCCCCGATCTCCCGCTCGATCAACCGGGACAGGGGCCGAGCTCCATAAGCAGGATCATACCCTTTTTCCGCCAGCCATTTTCTGGCCCTGGGGGTCAATTCCAGGCGGACCTTGCGAGGAGCGGAACGTTCGTTGAGCTCGGCGATATACTTGTCCACCACCTTTTCCATGACCGCCTGATCCAGTGAATGGAATTGCACAATGGCATCCAGACGGTTTCTGAATTCCGGGCTGAACAATTTTTCCGCTGCCTTGAGCCCCCGTTCCGAAACATCTCCCGACGAGGTCGCCCCGAATCCGATGGGCGATGAAGCCATTTCCCGAGCCCCCACATTGGATGTCATGAGCACGATGACGTGCCTGAAATCCGCCTTGCGTCCGTTGTTGTCCGTAAGGGTGGCGTGATCCATGACCTGCAGGAGGATGTTGAACATATCCTCATGGGCCTTCTCGATCTCGTCGAGGAGAAGCACGCAATAGGGATTCTTGCGCACCGCGTCCGTGAGCAGCCCGCCCTGTTCGAAACCCACATAGCCCGGAGGGGCACCGATGAGCCGGGCAACGGCGTGCTTTTCCATGTACTCGCTCATGTCGAATGCCACATTTCTATCCGACCGGGTGAGGACTAGGCCCAGTCCGTCTGTGAGAAT
>CAYWJL010000384.1:0-2831 GCA_964458145.1 uncultured Desulfovibrionales bacterium
GCTGACAGATATGGGCAGCATCGAGGGATCGAAAACTTGTCTGGGTCCCATGGCCCATTTTGTCGATCAGTGGCTGCAGGGAAGGACAAGCTATTCGTTGATCGAAACGGATTCCATGCACCTGATTCCCGAGTCGGAGATCAGGACGGCCACTAAAACAATGAAACCTCGCTCCAAGCGTGGAAAAAAGACGCCACAAGAAACCCGGTACTATTACAACAATGCACGAGCACTGGCAAAAATCTCCAAAGAATACGGCAACCAGGAATCCGTAGATGTCATGGCGGTACTTTTTCGGGACGCTGACGGAACGGCAAGCTCAGGACGAGGGGAATGGCAGGATAAACACGACGGGATGATTGCCGGATTTGCGGCCGAAGGTTTCGAATACGGTGTTCCCATGATCCCGAAACCAAAATCCGAGGCATGGATTATCTGCGCACTGTGTTACAACTACCAGAACTGCGACAAACTCGAACAACGATCAGGCAACGACGCCTCTCCCCACGCTCTGAAAAAAGAATTGGCTTCATTTTTAGGCAGCCCAACTCCCAAAGCTTTCTTTGACATATTGATGGAGAGCATCGAGCAGGGACGGCTTGATGTTCATTTGATATCCATGCCCAGCATGCTTGCATTCAAGGCACGTTGTGATGAGGTGCTGGATAAGATTCCATTTCCTGCGAGAATGAGTGAGTAACATGTTGGCGGCAGCACCCCGTTCATGGCGCGATGCTTGTAGGGTTCGAGGTTGTGCCCTCAATGGTCGCGCCTGCCGACAAGGGCGGACACACAGGTCCGCCCCTACGAAATTTTGAATAGTTGTGTCGAACCTCAGACACCTTACTCCCATATCATATATCCCTATATCGTATATCCTATATCCTATTTCTTTTATCTCCAAGGAGTACCCCATGTCCCAACACGTAGTCATAGTAGGTGGCGTAGCCCTGGGGCCCAAGGCGGCCTGTCGGCTCAAAAGGGTCCAGCCCGACGCCAAAGTGACCATGATCGATTCCCAGAAGATCTTTTCCTATGGCGGGTGCGGCATTCCCTATCTGGTTTCCGGGGATGTCAGCGAGCCCAAGCAGCTTCGGACCACCAGCTTTCACGCCCTGCGTGACGAGCCTTTTTTCAAACAGGCCAAGGGTGTGGATGTGCTGTCCGAGACAACGGTTTTAAAAATCGATCGCAAGCACAAACGAGTCCTCATTCAGGAAAAGGACAAGGAACCGCGTGAGATCGAGTATGATAAACTGGTCCTGGCAACAGGAAGCCGTCCGCGGCCCCTGCCCATCCCCGGGACCGATTTGCCCGGATGCCTGCCTGTGGGTTCCATGGACGACGCCCTGACCATTCGGGAGATGGTCACCACGGGCAAGGTTGCCAAGGCGGTCATTGTGGGAGCGGGATTCATCGGCCTGGAAATGGCCGAGGCCCTGACAGACATGTGGGGTATCGAGACCTCGGTCATCGAGGTGGCCGATCAGGTCCTTCCCAGTGTGGTCAGCAAGACCATCGCGGCCATGGCCCAGAAGCAGCTTGCGGACAACGACGTCACCCTGCACCTCTCGGAAATGGTCACGGCCATCGAGGGTGAGGGCAAGGTGGAGCGGGTCGTCACCACCAAGCGGACCATCGAGGCCGATCTGGTCATTCTGGCCGCAGGCGTGCTGCCCAATTCCGAACTGGCCAAAGAGGCCGGTCTGACCGTTTCCGGAGCAACCGGGGCCATTCTGGTGAACAAGACCATGCAGACCTCGGACCCGAACATCTTCAGCGGTGGCGACTGCGTGGCCATCGAGAATCTGGTCACGGGCAAGCTCGGCATGTTCCCCCTGGGTTCCATGGCCAACCGTCAGGGGCGGGTTATAGGTTCCAACCTGGCCGGTGGGCGGGAGACCTTTCCCGGGGCCGTGGGTTCCCTGTCCATCAAGATCTTCGATACGGGCATCGCCGGAACCGGCCTCACCCTGGAACGCGCCCTGGCCGAAGGATTCGATGCCGTCAGCGCCCAGGTCATCCAGTTCGACCACGCCCATTTCTATCCGGAAAAAACCCTGATCACCCTGGAACTGGTGGTTGAAAAAGGGTCCAGGCGCGTTCTGGGCATCCAGGGCATGAGCAAGAATCTCGAAGGCATGGCCGGCAGGATCGACGCGGTGGCCGCCCTGCTCAAATACAAACCCACCATCGAAGACGTCAGCAATCTCGAACTGGCCTATTCGCCGCCCTTTGCCGCGGCCATGGACGTGCTGAACGTGGTGGCCAACGTGGCCGACAACATCCTTGCCGGACGCAACACGACCATCAACCCGGACGAGTTTGCCGGAATGTGGGCAAACCGTGAGAACGAGAACTTCATCGTCCTGGACTGCCGGGACCGGGACAACGCCGTCAAGTTCCTGGAAAAACACCCGGATTTCTGGATGAATATCACCGGGGAAACCGTGCAGGAGCACATTGACGAACTCCCCAAAGACAAAAAGATCATCCTGCTGTGCAACACCGGCGCCCGGTCCTACGAGGCCCAGGTCAAGCTGACCAAAGCCGGTCTGACCGACACCCGCAACCTCCAGGGCGGCTGGGGCAACCTGCGGTTGTGGGGGCTCGATCCGACGGGTGAGGATTGAATCACGGTTCTGCCCTTGCAGGATAATCAAAAAAATGTGGTTCATCCGGCAAAAGAGTACTTGCCTCAACGACCCTTCGATTGCTCTCCCGTATAGGATTTACGAATGAGGAGACCACGTGGAATATCCTGATAACATGCCGGATAGAAAGATAATGTAGCCCCCCTCCCGTAGTTCAGGGAGGGGCTGGGGGAGGGT
>CAYWJL010000385.1:0-2820 GCA_964458145.1 uncultured Desulfovibrionales bacterium
CGCTTCCTCCTTTGCGGCCGACCAACCTCCCAAAGTGCTCGTTCTCAACTCCTATCATCGGGGCAATCTGTGGAGCGACAACATCATCGCCGGGATCGATGCTGTGTTTGCCCGTGAACTCCCCGATGCGGAACTTTTTTTTGAGTACATGGACACAAAGCGTCGGGTTCCCGAGGATGTCTTTCCGATGCTGGCCGATCTGTTCGAGAAGAAATTCAAGAACGAACAATTCGATATCATCATTACCAGCGACGACAATGCCCTGACCTTTCTCATGGTGTACAGAAAGCGCCTCTTTCCCGGGGTGCCGGTGATCTTCTGCGGGATCAACACGCTGGAGCGGTACGATCTGGGCGAAGATTCCGGCATAACAGGGGTCGTTGAGGATTTCGACCTCAAGTCGACCATCGATGTGGCCCTGCGTCTTCAGCCGGGAACGAAACATATCGCTTCCATCAGCGACCGGACACCTTCCAGCCGGGACAATATCTTCCGGCTGCGGCAGCTCATGCCCGCATACGAGGACCGGGTTGATTTCATCGTTCTCGAGGATCTCACCGTACGCGAACTCCTGGACGCGTTGCACGCCCTGCCCGACGACACCATCATCCTGCACCTCAATTTCTTTCGGGATCGTGAAGGAGTCGTGTTCGATTACAAACAGAGCATCGAACTCGTGGCCCGGAACACGGACAAGCCCATGTACGTGGCCTGGGACTGGTACATGGGCAACGGTCCTGTGGGGGGTATGGTCATCAGCGGGGTGAAACAGGGGGAGACGGCCGCGAACATGGCTGTCCAGGTGCTCCAGGGCGAGGGGGTCGGGAACATCCCCATTGTCATGCGCAGTCCCAACGTGTTCATGTTCGACTACAACGCGTTGAAGAAACAGGCCATCTCCCTGGACAGGCTGCCTCCCGACAGTGTGATCATGAACATGCCCGAGAGTTTTTATTGGAAATACAAGCGGCTCATCTGGTCCACAGTGGCGGCCGTGGTCGGACTCACTCTCATCGTGGTCGTCATGAGCGTGAACATCATTCGTCGCAAGCGAACCGAACAGGCTCTCACCGCCATTTTCGACAACAGTCTGGTGGCCATCTTTCTGCTCATGGGCAATCGCCATGTGGCCAAGATGAACAAACGGGTCGAGGATATTTTCGGATATTCGGAGGAGGAACTCCTTGGGAAGGATATCGCCCGGCTCCATGTCTCTGAAGTGAGCTATCGGTATTTCAGTGAGAACTATTATGAGAAATTGGCCGGACAGGAAATGTTGCATGTGGAATACCAATACCGGCGCAAGGATGGTTCCGTGATCTGGTGCCAGGCATCCGGCAAGGCCCTTTATCCCGCGGATCTCTCCAAGGGAACCATCTGGGTTCTCGATGACATTACCGACCGCAAGAATAACGAAGAGGCTTTGGAGCGGGTCCGAGAGGAACTCGAGGATCGTGTGGATGAACGTACGCAGGCATTGAGCGATGCCAATGCGCAACTGAAACGTGAAATCGAGGAGCACGCCAAGGCCGAAAGCGCCCTCAGGGAAAGCGAGTCCAAATACTACCAGAACCTGGAGTCCATCTTCGGCAGTCTGCCCGATGCCATTGTCACCGTGGATACGGGTATGGTCATCCTCGAGGCCAACAAGGCCTTTGAAGAGATGTGCGGTCGTGAGCGCGGCCATGTGCTGGGGAAACATCTGGGCGAGGTGCTGGGCAAGTACCATGGTCCGTGCCTGGAGGTCATCGAGCACACCCTGGCCACGCGCACGGCCGTGAAGGAACACCAGGCCAGATGTCCGGAAAACAAGCCGCGTCAGACCGTTGTTCTCTCTACCGCCCCTTTTCTGGACCACACCGGGGAATTCGCCGGGGCGGTTCTGGAGATCCGTGACATCACCAGGTTGGTGGAGCTGGAAAATCGTCTCCAGGAAAGAAGTCGGTTCCGCTCCATCATCGGCAAGAGCAAACCCATGCGATCCTTGTTCACTGTGCTGGACAATCTGGCCGACTACGACACCACGGTTCTGATCATGGGTGAGTCAGGTACCGGCAAGGAGCTGGTGGCCGAGGCCCTGCACACCAACGGGGCCAGCCGGGAAGGGCCTTTCATTCGGGTCAATTGTTCGGCGCTGTCGGAAAACCTTCTGGAGAGCGAACTGTTCGGACACGTCCGAGGGGCTTTCACCGGGGCGTACAAGGATCGCATCGGCCGGTTCCAGGCAGCAGAGGGCGGGACCATCTTTCTGGACGAGATCGGGGATATTTCCCCGTCCATTCAGCTCAAACTTCTCCGGTTTCTGGAACAGAAGGAGTTCGAGCGGGTGGGGGACTCCAAGACCATCAAGGCCAATGTACGGGTGATGGCGGCCACCAACGTCAATCTGGAGGACCAGGTACGGGCGGGACGTTTCAGGGAAGACCTTTTCTACCGTCTCAAGGTCATGGTCATCCACGTGCCCCCTTTGCGCAAGCGGGGGAACGACATCAAGATGCTGGTGGAACACTTCGTGACCGTGTACAAGACCCGGCTGGAAAAAAATATCACCACCATCGACGACCGGGCCATGGCCATGATTATGCACCACCCCTGGCCCGGAAACGTGCGCGAACTCAAACACGTGGTGGAGCACGCATGCATCGTGTGCGACGGCCCGACCATCGGGTTGAAGCATCTGCCGCCGGAGATGAACGGGAAGGGGGCTGACAATGGCCAGAGGGGCATCAAGCCTCGATCGACCAGGCCGCAGTTGGATCACGAGGCCGTGTTGGGTGCGCTCAACGAAACCCGGTGGAACAAAACCCAGGCGGCAAAGGT
>CAYWJL010000386.1:0-2820 GCA_964458145.1 uncultured Desulfovibrionales bacterium
GCACGTTTTTGCAGCCCACCGGGAGGGGCTGCAAAAACAATCTTTGGCGTTCTGAATTTGTATCAGTTAGTTGTGCAAAAGAGCTTACAGATCCTAATCACATGTCTTCGGGGATTTCCGGTACCCCAGCGGCAGTTTCTTGAAACGTCCCCCGCAGGTGATGGGATCGCCCTTGTAGCCGAGAGCCTTGAAATCGAGATAATCGGTCACCCCGATGAGGTCCTTCACGTCCCGTCCCTGGGAATACATGAACTGGAAGTTGGCTCCCTGAGTGGAAAGTTTCTTGTAATCCACTTCTTTGCTGTCCTGATGGCAGCGCCCGCAGGTCAGGTCGCCGCTCAGGCTCTTGTGGCACTGGGCGCAGGACAGGGCGAACTCCTTGGGGCAGACCTCATGATGGATGCCCCAATACATGTCGGTTTCCACCCAGGCATATTTACCGCTGTAGTCCATATCGGCAGCCTTCATGCCCAGGGCGAAGGATTTCTGCCAGTTACCCGTGGACCAGAATCCCTCCTTGCCGAAGAGATGGGGCAGGAGGAAATACCCGTTCTCGGCATCGGCGGCCTGGAATCCGCGCATGATCTTGAACGGATAGATCTTGGAACGCGGGTCCTTGATGGAGCCCACCGGGTAGGTGATGTGGTTGACCTCGTCAAAATCCACCTTGTCGCCCACCAATATTCTTTCCATATACCCGTTGTACCAGGCATATTCCGGTTTGGCGCTTTCTTTCCACTGAAATTCACCCTTTTTCCAGTGATAGTCGGTCTTGCCGTACTTGTCCTTTTTGGGAACCCGGTTCTTGTCACCGGCCTTGGACCAGTCCCAGAAGGTCTTGGTGGGTGTGCACTTGGAATAGACCGGGGTGTGACAGGTGTTGCAGGACACGCTCTGGCAATGCCGGTTCAAATGGACATCCAGCAGATCGTCCCCGTAGTGGGGATTGTCCGTGTGACAGGTTTCGCAGGTCTTGCTGCCCTCGGCCACGGCAACCGAAGAGCTGCGCCCGGGGATTTTGTGGTTGATGGTTTTGTGGCATTCGGTGCATTGGAAATCGTACCCGCCCATGTGGATATCGCAGTTGCGGTTGGGCCAGTTCAGGTTTTCCGACATGTCGGCGTGCTTGACCGCATCGCCGCCCCCGCCGCTGAAATGGCAGTCCCCGCAGGTCTGGCGGCTGGTATAGCCGACATTTTTGGCCACCATGACCAGATCCACATCCTTGGCAGGCATGCCCGCTCCCGCGGGTGTCTTTTTGTAGGTGCCCGTGGTGTCGTGACACACGAGGCAGTCAATCCTGGTTTTGTCCGTGAAATCGAAACTCTTGTCCTTCCATCCGTAGCCGACGTGACATGATGTGCAACGAGACTCGTTGCTTTGAATGTTTATTCAGAAATTGTTGAGCGTTTTCTCGGATTTTCCGATCTGTACGCTCTTGGCATGTTTGAGGGTATAGGGGGACGGGCCTTTCCACAGCCAGTGGGCCGACTTGAGCATGTCGTTGCCCGCTTTTTCATGGCATCGCAGGCATTCAGCCGTCACCTGCATAGGGGTGGGATTGGCCGGCAGGTTGATTTTGTCCTTGTGGGCGACTTCGTTTCGAAGATGACATCCCTGGCAGCCCACAGGTCCCTTGCCTTCTTCCTTGTGGCAGCCCAGGCAGTTGAGGTGATAGGCGGCCTTGAGTCCGATTCGGTCCGGCATCTGGGGATCAAAGGGCTTCTGATGGCAGGCCGAGCATCGCAGGGTGTCGTTGGCTCTGGCATCCTTGACCACGTTTTTTTCCGGTCGGGCATGGTGACACAGGGTGCAGTCCTTGACCGAGGCTGCGTGTTTGGTGTGCATGAAGCGCACGGGGTGATACTTGTCCTCGTTTTGCTTGATGATGGGACTGTCCAGCAGGAAATAACTGTGCTTGATGTCGGCGATATCGTAACCTTCCTCGATGAACCGCTGACTGCGGACTCCCGGCGGCTCCACAAGCACCTCCCTGACCAGGGGTATGACTTTTTTCGAGCGTTCAACGGCATCGGCCTGGTCGGGTGCGTTCCAGTCCTTGGCGATACCCGATCCCGCATGCTCCGCAGGGCCCGATGGCTGGTTCTGGGTATGTGCTGTCAGTCCCATGCCCAGGAAAAGGACAAGGACGGCAATGGTCAGTGCGCATCGTTTCATGATTCCACCTCCCTGTTTTGCGCGCCTATCACCGGGAGCCAGGTGACCACGATCCTGTACAGGAACATGAGGGTGGCGATGAGGCCGACGGTTATGGCTATTTCCGAGACCGAGGGAAAATAGGTGGTATGGGTCACCGGGGCCTTGTAGGCCACGGTGAAGACATTGATCCGGTTGATGAGTACCCCCAGGACGATCATGGTGGCTGCGGTGAACAGCAGTCCTCGTGTCCGGCGAACCCGGGGTGACAGGAGCATCAGCCAGGGTATGACGACACCCAGGAGCACCTCGATGATGAAGGCGTTGGACTGGGCGGTGCCGTCGAGGAGATAGACATAGGTCCCCCGAACGATCATGTCCCCGAGTTTGACGGCCATGTACGTTCCGAGAATGAAGATGGTCCATCGCGACAACGGCCCGAGCACGTCCATTTCACCATCGAGTTTCAGGGACGTGGTGGACAGGGTCGTCTCGAAGATGACCATGGGATAGCCCACGGAAAAGGCCGAGAGCAGGAAAAGCAGGGGAAGCAGCGGGGTGTACCAGAGGGGGTGCACCTTGGTGGGCGCGATGAGCATGAGGGTCCCCAGGCTCGACTGGTGCATGTAGGAGAGTACCACGCCCAGGATGATGAACACCCAC
>CAYWJL010000387.1:0-858 GCA_964458145.1 uncultured Desulfovibrionales bacterium
GCAAAATTTCTCAAATTTCTAAAATCTCTCAAATTTCTTAAATCTTATATCTTATATCCTACATCTTTTATCCTCTATCCTTCATCCTTCAAAAAAGGCATCCCCATGGACGAACGACGCACCGATTTGCAACTCGATACTCTTGACGGCTGGAAGCGAACCCATACCTGCGCGCAGCTGCGCGGGACCGATGTGGACCAGGAGGTCTGCCTCATGGGATGGGTTCAGTACCGGCGTGACCACGGCGGGATCATTTTCATCGACCTGCGTGACAGAAACGGTCTGACCCAGATCAAATTTTCTCCGGAAGAGCATCCGGAACTTCTCGAAAGTGCCGGGCATGTGCGCACGGAATTTGTGCTGGCTGTCAAGGGCACTGTCCTTGCCCGGCCCGAGGACATGGTCAATCCCACCATGGACACCGGCGAGATCGAGGTCCTGGTTCGGGAATTCAAGCTGCTCAATACCGCCAAGACTCCTCCCTTTCTCATCGAGGATCGGGTGGACGTATCCGAAAACCTGCGTCTCAAATACCGGTATCTGGACCTTCGTCGCCCCCGGTTGGCCAAAAATCTCATCCTGCGCCACAAGACGGCCCAAAGCGTGCGCCGGTATCTGGACGGGCTGGAGTTCATCGAGACGGAGACACCCATCCTGACCCGCAGTACGCCCGAAGGGGCACGGGATTTTCTGGTGCCCAGCCGGGTCAACCAGGGTTCCTTCTACGCCCTGCCCCAGTCGCCCCAGCTGTTCAAGCAGCTGCTCATGGTGGGCGGACTGGAACGGTACTATCAGATCGTAAAATGCTTCCGTGACGAGGACCTGCGCGCCGACCGCCAGCCCGAATTCACCCAGATC
>CAYWJL010000387.1:868-2817 GCA_964458145.1 uncultured Desulfovibrionales bacterium
ACCATGGCCGAATGCATGATGCAGGCCGTGTTCAAGGAGACTCTGGGTGTGGAGATTCCGGCCACATTCGAACGTATGACCTATGACCAGGCCATGGAGACCTATGGCGAGGACAAGCCGGACCTGCGCTTCGGACTCCCATTGAAGGACGTGACCTCCATTGTGCGCGGTTCGGGATTCCGGTTGTTCGCCAAGGCCGAGCTGGTCAAGGCCATGAAGGTCGAAGGCGGTTCGGTCCTTTCCAGGAAGGAGATCGATGATTATACGGATTTCGTCCGCATCTACGGTGCTCAGGGACTGGCCTGGATCAAGATCAAGACACCTGGCAGTCACCCATCGCCAAGTTTCTGAGCGATGAGGAACGGGCCGGGCTGACCGAGACCCTGGGGCTCAAGCCCGGGGACATCGTCTTCTTCCAGGCGGGTGCTCCGGACATGGTCAATGCGGCTCTCGGCAATCTTCGTCTCAAACTGGGCGAACGCTTTGACCTGATCCCCGAAGACGAGTACCGGTTTGTCTGGATCACGGACTTTCCCATGCTGGAATGGAACGCCGACGAAAAACGCGGGAACGCCATGCACCATCCGTTCACCTGTCCCCAGGACGGCCATCTGGAGCTTTTGAAGACCGATCCGGGCAAGGCACGGGCCAAGGCCTATGACATGGTCCTGAACGGCAATGAAATCGGTGGCGGATCCATCCGTATCCATTCTTCCGAACTGCAGCAGGAGGTCCTGGCTGCCCTGGGCATCGGCGAAGAAGAGGCCGAGGACAAATTCGGCTTCCTCATCCATGCCATGGAATACGGCGCACCCCCGCACGGCGGCATCGCCTTCGGCCTGGACCGGATGATCATGCTCCTTGGCGACGTCTCCTCCATCAGAGACGTGATCGCCTTCCCCAAGACCCAGAAGGCCACCTGCCTGCTGACCGACGCCCCCAATTCGGTGGATCGGGCCCAGCTCAGGGAACTGGGCATCCGGCTTCGGGAAACCCCCAAGAGTGAATGAAATGAGCAAAAAAATCGTAACCTATCCTGATCCGATTCTGGCCCGCACAAGCGCGCCTCTTTCGGACATTACCGAGGAAATCCGGACCCTGGCCGACGAAATGGTCGAGACCATGTATGCCAATGACGGCATCGGTCTGGCCGCCCCTCAGGTGGGCGAGAATATCCGTCTGGTGACCGTGGACATCTCCGGTCCCAAGGAACGGGAAGATCTGCGCATTCTGGTCAACCCGGAGATCGTGGAGAAAACCGGAACCACTGAGTCCGAGGAAGGATGTCTGAGCGTGGTCGGCTACCGGGCCAAGGTCAAACGGTCGGCCTGGGCCGGGATCAAGGCATTGGATCTTGACGGCAACCCCATTGAGTTCGAGGCCGAAGACCTCATGGCCATCTGCTTGCAGCACGAGATCGACCACCTGGACGGGGTTCTGTTCATCGACCACATCAGCAGGCTCAAGCGCACCCTCTACGAAAAGAAGCTGGGAAAATGGCTGAAAACCAAGCATCGCGACGTAAAAAAATAGTCTTCATGGGCACGCCGGGATTCGCGGCCGTGATCCTTGCCGACCTCCTCGCCTATGAAGGCGGGGAGGTCGTTGGTGTGTATACCCAGCCGGACCGCCCCTGCGGCCGGGGCCAGGTGTGCAAGCCCTCGGATGTCAAGAAGCTGGCCCTGGAAAAGGGGCTGCCCGTGTATCAGCCGGTGCATTTCAAACAGGAAGAGGACCGGCAGGCATTGGCCGATCTCGAGCCCGATCTGCTGGTGGTCGCCGCCTATGGGCTCATCCTGCCACAGTCGGTCCTGGACATCGCACCCATGGGAGCGATCAATGTCCATGCCTCGCTCCTACCCAAACTGCGCGGGGTCGCCCCCATCCAGCGATCCATCATGAACGCCGACCATGCCACCCGAATCACCATCATGCAGATGGAAAAGGGT
>CAYWJL010000388.1:0-2812 GCA_964458145.1 uncultured Desulfovibrionales bacterium
AGGCACCGATTATACGACCCGCCCCTAACCCCGCCCTTACCAGGGTGGGGGACTCTTTTGTGCCATATTCTTACTGTGTTCTGACTGGCGCGTTTCAGAAGGATGACCCGTAAGAAGTACTCTTTTGCAGGATGACCACAAAAAGGCCTGCCCGGAAACCCGGACAGGCCTTTTTGTGTACTGATAGGTACTTCGAGAAGAACTACAGTCCGACGTTTTTCAGGTCGGGACCGAGGTATTCTCTTTCTTCGGGACCGAGGATGCCCAGGGACAGGCAGATCAGGGTCCACAGATGGACAGTCTGCCATCCGCCTTCGAAGTATTCGTTCAGGAAGTGGATCTGGGAGTGGCAGTTATGACAGGGGGCGATACAGTAACCGGCGCCTGTTGCCAGGATCTGGTCGGTCTTGACCTTGCCGAACTTGGCCCGCTGTTCCTTGTAGTCGGTCTGCTGGGTACCGCCACCGCCGCCGCAACAGAAGTTGTTGGACTTGTTGGGGTACATGTCGATGAAGTTTTCTTCGCCGACAACGGTCTTGCAGACAAACCTGAGGTCCTCGGCAATGGGATCGCCGAGAGATTTACGGACCAGCTGACACGGGTCCTGGACGGTGAATTTGACTTTGAGGTCCTTGTTCCAATCGGAGTTCACGGGCAGTTTGCCTTCGCGAATCCACTTGGCATAGTATTCTATGATGGACTTGAACTCGAACTTGGGGGTGATACCATATTTCTGCATTCCGGCCCGGAGTGCGTAGAATTCATGGCCTCACTCGGTGTTGAGGTACACCTTGCACCCCAGGTCTTCGCATGCCTTGACCTTGTTTCGGACGACCTGTTCCCAGGCATCGTCGTCGGCAAGGAACATACAGTAGTTCTCTCCGCCCCAGCCTTTGGAACCGTAGGTCCAGTCGGCGCCGACCGTGTGGAAGATCTTCCAGGAAGGAATCATCTCTTCGGGTTCGGTCACGGGTTCGCGGGAGTTCTGGTTGAAGAAGAAATAGGCGCCTTCCTTGTCGATGGGGGCGACCATGTCCTTGAACTGCGGCTGGGCTTCCTGGACTTCTTCGAGAACGTCTTCGACAACGAACCTGAAGTCATCGGAGTTGGCGCCCATGGCGCTGTTGCCTTCTGTTTTCAAAGCCAGGTCGCAGGAACCGAGGATACCCTTGGGGCGTTCCTCACGCGGCCAGGACTGACGAGCATAGAAAACAAGCTGCGGGATGTTGATGTTCATAGGACAGGCGTGGACACACCGCATGCATTGTGTACACATCCAAACCCAAGGGGTTGAGGTCACTTCCTCATCCAATCCCAGGGCAGCCATTCGCAAGAACTTTCTCGGGTCCATCCCCTCAAGACCTGTAGCAGGACAACCGGCGGAACAGGCACCGCAGGTGAGACAGAGATTCAGATTCCCGCCCTCGGGAACAATCTCTTTCACCTTGTCCATAAAGGTGGTCTTGGGTTCTGTCCCAACTTTGACTGCTGCGTCTGCCATATTCTCCTCCTTAGGAAATAATTGTTAGACACATGGCAATTCGTCGGGAACGAATCTTCTTGACGTTAACCATTGTAAGAATCGTGAAGGATTAAAGCAGGTTTCAAGAATACCCGCTCCAACGTTTCCTGATTCCATTACGTGCTCAATTTCTGGGGGACAATGCCACGGAAAAGGAGAAATCGCAATACGCGGACAGGAAATTCTCAAGTTTCCACGGCGTTAACGAAACTGGAAGTCCTATAGAGAAATTTGGAGATAATTTCCAGTACTTATTGTAAAAAAAAATGCATCGCCAACCCATGCTCCTCCAAGGTTTGACCGTAAAAGGCGGTGTCACGAAAAAATAATTTGTGTGAAGGTGGGTTTTTTCATCCTTGACGGAAAGACGAAAACCCGGGCAGGTACACTGCATTCAAAAACCGTGAAACAAGGCAGTTACATGAATACATCCTGCGCTGTGATCATTCTCGGACACGGGACCCGACGGCAAGAGGCCTCACTCGGGTTTTTTGCCCTGGTGGACAGGATCGGTCGCCGGCTCGCGCCCGCCCGGGTCCTGCCTGCCTGTTTTTCCTGCGGCAGCCCGACCCTTGCCGAACAGGCCGCGGAACTGGCCCGGGACAGGGTCACCCGGATCATCATCTTCCCGTATTTTCTTCTGAGCGGAAAGCACATCGCCGACGAACTCCCCGAGGTCGTCCAGGAATTGCGGGAGGGTTTCCCCCAGATCCATTTCGACCTTCTGGAGACCATGGAAGACGAGCCCCTGCTCGAGGCCATCGTGGTCACCAGACTCCAGGGATATGTCCGGGAGTGTGATTGCGGCAGCCCGGATGCCTCCGCTGGTAGTGATGACGACATCATCGCCGCACACTTCGCAACCACGGGCAAGCCTGACGACCACTTCCCCTTTTTCAGAGCCCTGGCCCTGGCCACCGGAGACCTGGCCCTGGCCGCCGACATCCGGGTCCACGGCCCGGTAGTCCGCGCCTTTGGCGATGTCATGGTGTCCGGCAAACCCCTCCTCTGCGACACCAGGGAACTGGCCGCCGCAGTGAGGTCCACGGGACTCGAGGCCGTGAGCGTTGCCGATGAGGTCGACCGGCTTAAAGGTTTTTTCAACGACCACCTGGCGCAATCAATCGTTGTCGTGGGTTCCGACCCCCTGATCATCGATACACTTCTCCAGATACCCCACACCCCCGCCCTGGTGATAGCCCTGCCTCCCGGATTCTCCAACGCCCCCTCGATCAAACAGCGCCTCGCCCAAACCAGCTTCACCCACATCACCAACCTCGGCACCGGCGG
>CAYWJL010000389.1:0-891 GCA_964458145.1 uncultured Desulfovibrionales bacterium
TGGATGTTTTATGGGTTGTCGTTTGTCTTTGATCCTAAACCCTAAAACATAAAACCGTCTTTTTCCGTCTCCCTTTTTTTTACAACTTGCTTTCCCACAAATACGCGGACAGCGCGATCTCTTCGATATCATCGTGTTCGGGCTGCCAGTTCATGGTCTGCATGAGTTTGGCCGGGTTGGAGATCAGATTGGCCGGGTCGCCGGGTCTGCGGTCCACTTCCTTTGTTGCGAAATCCACCTTGCTCACCTTTTTCACGGCGTTGACGATTTCCCTGACCGTGTAACCCTGGCCGTAGCCGCAATTGAAGATGCCTGACGGGTTGCCTGCTTCCAGGTGTCTCATGGCCAGGACATGGGCATTGGCCAGGTCGGTCACGTGGATGTAGTCCCTGATGCAGGTGCCGTCCTTGGTGGGGTAGTCCGTGCCGAAGATTTTCAGGTGGTCGCGGCGGCCAAGGGCGGTCTGGGAGGCCACCTTGATGAGATGGGTGGCCTTGGGGGTGCTCTGGCCGATGCGGCCTTTGGGGTCGGCTCCGGCGACATTGAAATAACGCAGGATGACAAAGGAAAAGTCGGGATGAGCCGCGTTGGTGTCCCGGATGACCCACTCGCTCATGAGCTTGGTGCGGCCGTAGGGATTGATGGGGTCCAGGGGGGATTCCTCGGTTACGGGAACGATCTCGGGCATGCCGTAGACAGCGGCCGTGGAGGAAAAGATGAATCTGGGGATCTTGTGCTTGACGGCCAGGCCGATGAGTTCGGTGGTATTGTTGGTATTGTTGATGTAATATTTAATGGGGTTGGTCACGGATTCCGGTACCACGATGGAGCCTGCGAAATGGAGGATGCCGTCGAATCGTTCCCGGGCCATGAGGGCGGCAAGTTTGTCCG
>CAYWJL010000389.1:901-2803 GCA_964458145.1 uncultured Desulfovibrionales bacterium
CCTCCAGTCGCGCCGGGGGAAGCACCGCGTCGGCATGACCTGTGGAAAGGTTGTCGTAGACCACGACCTCATAACCCTGGGAACACAGGGCCAGAGTGGTGTGGGAACCGATATAGCCGGCACCGCCGGTAACGAGAATCTTGGGCATGGAGGTCTCCTGATTGCGAGAGTTGGAATGATGTCGGACAACGGACAATCCGGTACCGTTTTATCGTGGATCTGCCAAGCAAGAAGAGTGCTCAAACGGTCTTCGGTCTTGCCATTTCGCGGGAATTTTGAAAAGTAGAACCGGTTTGCAAGCCCTGTTTTTACGGTCGCTATTCGGTCCATCAGCCGGGCTGTGCCATTTTTGCCCGTCATCCCGGGCTTGATCCGGGATCTTGAGGGATGTGGGCGATACTTTGGCATCAGGAACAGTCTTTATGTCCTCCAAGATCCCGGCCTTCGCCGGGATGACGGGGGCGGACTGGAGGAATCCGGCGGACATCGAGGTCCGGCTTGCACGTTTTCACGATTACTCACCTATCTATATAACCCCCTTCATTGCTGTATGGTTGGCTGCAAGGACGAGATTGAACGATGCATGCAGTCATCAGGGGATTGTTTCGACCACAAGGAGGATACAACCGTGGCCCATGGATTTGTTCTCAAGGAAGAACGTCACATCGAGGAAATAGCCGCTGTCGCCTATATATACGAACACGAAAAAACCGGGGCCCGGGTGCTCTCCATTGTCAATGACGATGAAAACAAGGTGTTCGGGATAACCTTCAGGACCCCGCCCAAGGATTCCACCGGGGTGGCTCATATTCTGGAGCACTCGGTTCTGTGCGGGTCGCGCAAGTATCCCGTGAAGGAACCCTTTGTGGAACTGCTCAAGGGGTCGCTGCAGACCTTTTTGAACGCCATGACCTTTCCGGACAAGACCTGCTATCCCGTGGCCAGTCAGAACGTCCAGGATTTCTATAATCTGGTGGACGTGTATCTGGACGCGGTGCTCTATCCCCGGATCACCCCGGAGATTTTCGAGCAGGAAGGGTGGCATTACGAACTGGAGAACCCGGACGATCCCCTGGTGTACAAGGGCGTGGTGTTCAACGAGATGAAAGGGGTTTACTCCTCGCCCGACAGTCTGCTCGGTGAATACTCCCAGCATGCGGTTTTCCCGGACACCCTGTACGGGCTGGAATCCGGCGGGCATCCCGAGCATATTCCCGAGCTGACCTATGAGGCGTTCAAGGATTTTCACTCCACCTATTACCATCCCTCCAACGCCTGGATCTATTTTTACGGGGATGACGATCCCGAGAAGCGGCTGGAAATCCTTGCTGCCTATCTGGATGATTTTTCCGCCAAAGAGGTTGCCTCTTCCATCCCCCTGCAGCCGGTCAAACAGGGCGGTGACGTCCATCGCCATGCCTTTGCCGCGGGCGATGGCCAGGACAAGGGCATGACCACCCTCAACTGGCTGTTGTGCGAAACCACCAATACCAGGGAAAACCTCTCCCTGCGCATCCTGGAATACATCCTGGTGGGCATGCCCGGTTCCCCCCTGCGCAAGGCCTTGATCGATTCAGGTCTTGGTGAGGATCTGGCCGGTTTCGGGCTGGAGGACGAGCTTCGGCAGATGGTTTTCTCCACCGGTCTCAAGGGGATCGATCCCGGGAAGGCCGACACGGTCAGGGAACTGGTTCTGTCCACCCTGACGGATATCCGTGACCAGGGGATCGGCGAGGATCTCATCGAGGCCGGGGTCAATACTATCGAGTTCGCCCTTCGGGAGAACAATACCGGTTCCTATCCCCGGGGACTTCTGGTCCTGTTTCGCAGTCTGTCCACCTGGTTGTATGACGGTGATCCTTTCGAAGTGGTCTGCTTTGAATCGGCACTGGCCTCCATCAA
>CAYWJL010000390.1:0-2798 GCA_964458145.1 uncultured Desulfovibrionales bacterium
CTCCCGTCATGCAACTAGGGTTGATATGTTAAATAGTATGTAACTATTCAGGTGCGTTGGTCAGAAACCAAAACGTTAATTTAAGAAATTTAAGAAATTACAGCCAAGCATGCTGACATATTATAATTTCTTAAATTTAATGTACCAGACCGCTTCTTCCATCACGGTCGGGTACTTCAATCACTGGTGATTTTTGCGTGTTTGAGCATGGTCTCCCACATGGGGGGAAACAGCTTGCCGATTCCGTCGGGATCGTATTCCACAATGCTCTTGCCCTGAACCTGGGCCTTGGTGAACTTGGCGTCGTAGGGCAAGGTGCCTAGTAGTGGAATCTCTTTGGTCTGGCAATACGCTTTCATTTTGTCCACAAGCTCGGGATTGATGTCCGCCTTGTTCACAAGGACCATGGCCGGAATCTTGAAATGGGTGGTCAGTTGGTGGACCCGTTCCATGTCATGGACAGCCGAGACCGTGGGTTCAGCGACAATGACCGCCAGACCCGCATTGCTGAGAGATGCGATGACCGGGCAGCCTATTCCAGGTGAACCGTCCACGAGGACGGTGTCGATGCCGAGCTCAACGGCCTTGTCGTGTGCCTGGGTTCTGACCAGCGCAACGAGCTTGCCGGAGTTTTCTTCACCGATGCCGAGTTCCGCGTGGATCATGCTGCCGTGGCGGGTTGTCGACTGATACCACTCGCCGCAGAGCCTCGGAACCATGCGGGCAGCCCCTTCGGGACAGACATATTCGCACACCCCGCAGCCTTCGCAATGTTCCTGCATGATTTTGAAGTCATCGGAAATGGCGTGGAATTTACAATGTTCCTGGCAAATACCGCAGCCGATGCACGTATCCGGGTCGATGGTTGCCAGCTCGCCGCTCCAGAATTCGTGGGTTTTTTCTATCTCGGGAGCGAGGATGAGATGCAGGTCGGCCGCATCCACATCGCAGTCGGCAAGCACCTTTTTGGGTCCGCAGCCGGCAAGGGCCGAGACCGCACTGGTTTTGCCCGTTCCCCCCTTGCCGCTTATGACGACGATCTCTTTCATGATGTTTCCCCTTCCTGCATGAGGCTGGTAACCCGGTCCCACAATGCCTGATAGCTCTTCTTGAACTCCGGAAAGGCATCGATGAGCAGCTCGCCCTTGGAGTAGGCGGTTGCGGCTTCCTGAGTATGTGGAATGGAGGCAATGAGCGGGATGGATTCCTTTTCAAGATATGTTTCCACGCAGTCGTCGCCCATGCCGGCCCGGTTGACGACCACACCGAATGGGTAGCCGAGTTTGCGCATGAGCCCGACGGCGAGACGAAGGTCATTGAGACCGAACGGGGTGGGTTCGGTGACCAGGATGACGAAATCCGCACCCTGCAGGGATTCGATGACCGGACAGGAGGTACCCGGAGGACAGTCCAGAAGCTGGATGTCATCATAGGAGGCGTCTTCCTTGACGCGGCCGATCAGGGGAGGGGCCATGGCCTCGCCGATACGCAGGAGGCCCCCGTAGAAGTCGATTCCCCGTCCCTGGCCGTGCCGCAAGGTGCCCACTTCTCTGACGGTATCCGAAATGGCATCGGCCGGACAGACCAGGTTGCACAATCCGCAGCTGTGGCAGAGTTCCGGAAAGACCATGATGGAATTGACCATCCAGATCATGGCCTTGAATTTACAGGCCTGGGAGCATTTCTGGCAGGATTCTCCGAGACATTTTTCGTCGTCGATTTTGGGGACGGGAACATATTCGGTTTTTTCATCCTGCCACGTTGTGGAGAGGAAAAAATGGGAATTGGGTTCCTCGACATCGCAATCGACCAGGGTCACCTTTCGACCCATATCTCGTAACAAAGCGGCAAGGTTGACGGAAATGGTTGTTTTACCCGTTCCGCCCTTGCCGCTGGCAATGGCGATTTTCATGCTGACTCCTAGAATTTTCGGGTCATGGGGGCCCCGCAACGGGGGCAGGTGATGGCTTCACACGGGTTGCCCTTCTGATGGGGCTGGGATGTTCCGCATTGTCTGCAAAAACACAGGGAACCGGGCACGTATGTTTCGGGGTGGTACTCAGGCGGCCTTTTGGAGGCACGTGCGTTTTGAATCGTGGAAGGGCCGGGGTTGGCAGATGAGTTCATGATGATATGTCCTGAGGCTGGATGATCCGCCGGCCTGACCGGCGGATCACACAAGAGAACAGGCCGTGCGGCCTGCACACGGCCTGTTTGCTGGTTTCTTGCACGAAATTGTTCGAGGCTGTTTTCAGTAAGACAGCCTGAGCATCAGTCAAGATTTTCGCGCTGTTTTTTGAGCTGCTCGAGTTCCTGAGCCATGGCTGCGATGCGGTCATCGAGCATGGCTCTGTTCGTGGCTTCGTCCATGGGCTGAGCAGCCTGCATGGGTGCGCCATAGCCGTAGCTGCCCCCGGCAAACCGTCCCTGCCCGTTGCCGAAACCGCGTCCGAAGCCGCCGCCTTGGCCAAATCTCGGGCGCATACCGTATCCGGCACCCGCGCAGCGTCCGAAACCGCCGCCGGTCATGGCTCCCTGTCCTCTGGGTCCTGTTCCGTCAAATCCTGGCATGATCCATTCCTCCTTGGTGCGTTATGGTCGTTCCCCTGGTGGCCTCACACGTGGAGCATCAAACGCGATGACACCGTAAGTAGACCAGGAAAAAGATCGTTGCCAAAAGATGTTGTAAGAAATTTTAGAGATTTGAGAGATTTAAGAAATTTAAGAAATTTAAGAAATTTTGGAAATTTGAGAGATTGTCGTGTGTTGATGCTGTGCGGGCAGTGGTGGCCCGGTCA
>CAYWJL010000391.1:0-248 GCA_964458145.1 uncultured Desulfovibrionales bacterium
AAAGAATTTAAGCGGATTGATTCTAAAGCCAATTATGCAGGGATCGAATCAAATCTGGAAAAGCTTCACAGGCTGTAAAGCTATATTGTTGTCAGAGGATGTGTCCGGTGCCGGCGGCACGCCATTCCACCATCAAGCCGGCTCATTCCGGTGTCATTTTCAGATACGCCAGGAGCTCAGTTCCTTCCATCTGCCTGCGGACGATCAATTCCTTGCGCGATTTGGGTAGCCCTTTCATCCGGTACTCC
>CAYWJL010000391.1:265-2798 GCA_964458145.1 uncultured Desulfovibrionales bacterium
GAGCAACGGCATACACAAGATCCATCACCCCTTTGGCCCTGGTGTATCTGGCCCCCTTGCCTGTGCGATGTTCTTCGAAGCGTTTGAGGACATCGAGAGCAACCCCTGTGTACAGAGAATTATCCCTGCAGCGAACCATATAAACATGCCACCGAGGACCGTTCATTGCTTCAAAACGCCTGAGTCTTCAAGGGACGCGACAAACTCCACGGCAAACCCGATGGCTTCACGCGTCAAAGGTTCGCAGGGATGCCCCGGATTGTGAGGACCAAAGCCCTCCGGCCGCAATTCCCGACAGAGAAGCGATGTAAAACGCGCCTCGAACTGACGGGCAAATTCACGACACCACCCGATAATCTCGCCATCTGAACACCCGTTCTTTCTTCCCCATATCCCAAGAAACATGAGTGGTCCTTCCACCAGACCGCACTGAGCACCGTATTCCCCGGCTCCGTGCATACCCAGGGCCGCATCTACGACTTGATCAGAGATCGTTACACCGAAGACCTCCCCCAAAATTTTGAGGGAGGCGGTTGCGCAATTGATGTCATCCTTCCAATAATACACCGAGACTCGTTCCCGGATGAGTGATTCCTTATCCACCGACCTTCACCTCATGATGTGATTGAGCAAACAGTTACCCTACTCCACAACCCAGATGGACCCGCTTTTGGCATTGTGCATCACAGAGGTGGAAACACTGCCGAACAGAAACTCTTCGGTCCTTGAAATGCCTCGTCGCCCAATGACCATGGTTCCATACCCCCCGGTCTCCTGAACACGAAGAATTTCTTCGGCGATGCTCGTTCCCGGGGTGCAGTAATCAATGGGTTGATGCAAGGGTGAGGTACAACTGACCACGTATTCTTCAGTGATTCGATCCATGGGGATGCCGTGGCTCTTCAAAAGATCCCGGGCCTGATTCAAGAATGCTCGAAGACGTTGTTCCTTGTCCAACGCGGCGTTCTTCCACGCTTCATCATTGGCGAACATATCCCTGTTGGGCGGTTTTTCCACATAGAGGAGGCAGACCCGTACATCCTTGCACTCGCCGAGCATCTCCCCCACGTAGGCAACCGCCCGCTCGGAATTTTCCGATGAATCCACTGCTATGAGCACATTCTTTCGTTCCATAATGTCACCTTCCTTGCAGGTTGGTATCCTCATTATCCCCGCACATCTCATTTGGTCATATCGGCAACGGCCCTGCCCAGATCAGCGAGAAAGGCATCGGTGCGGGTATAGAAAATCCGGGCGTTCCTGGCAAAATGCATGAGCACCATGTTGAGTGATTCCGGAATATACGGAAAAAGCAACCTCAAATTGGCCAACCGACTGGCAAAAAGGATGGAAAAGTCTCCGGGTTCGGGGAGGCTAAGGTCCGCTTTCTCAAGGTACGACCCCATATTGTGGGGCGTGTAGAATCGTTTGCCGACCAGATAAAGCAACAGGTTACCCAGTCCGAACAGGTCCAGACCATACGGATTTTCATGGAAATCATACGTATAGTCGAAATCGATCCACACGTAGCTGCCGCTGCCGTATTCCACAAAAAGATGATCGCGTCTGATGTCTCCGTGATTCTCCCCGTGACGGTGGAGAAACCTGATGGCCTCACAGGCACCCATGAATTTCACGAGAATTTCAGGAAGCGCCTCATGAAAATACGTGGCGTGATCCATATCCAGTTCGTCGACCGCCTCGGCAAGACGTTTCCCCCGGACAACGGTCAAAATGCGGACATTGTTACCCACCTGGTCATCCACCGCAAACCCCTGCATGAATCTCTTGTCGCCGCATACGAGATCAAGGATACGAGCCTCCTTGCGGGGACTCCTGTACGCGGTTATTTCCGCAGAGCCCAGCTTGATGGGAAACTTTTCATAAAAAACCAACTTGATGATCTTTCGCTCTCCGGTCTCAAGTTCCCTGCACCGTTTGACCCAGTATTTGGGATCTTCCACCCCGAAGCTGCATTCCTTTTCATCCCGCAGAACCAGATAATGCTTTCCACCAAGGAGCATGACATCTCCGTGATCGATGTTCATGAACTCGGTGGTATCTTCATAAAGATTCCCATACCTGCCGATGGATCCTTGCGGATACATGGTTTGGACAAGTTCCTTGACAATACGTGACATGCATTCTCCTGCGGCGCTCGAGCGAATCAAAACAATCAACAGGTCAGCAGTGTTTGACGCGACCTCCAGGGCCTAGCACTGACACCCTTTTATATAAAAAATATCATACAACCTTTTCTTTGTCAGCAAGGAATCAGAGATTATCCTCGGAACATCTTGACCCGTACATTGTGGTCACTTACGATCATACGCACGTTCACATCCACCTCGACACTCACATTGAGAACATGATCCAACTTCTTGATCTCGTCACATCGACATCACCGGTGATACTCGCGGTCTTCATCGTCCTCATCTTCATGTCGATTCTTTCATGGTCCATTGTTTTTCTGAAGACCTTCCAATCGGCACGGTTGTACGTTCGTCTTCGCAGGGACAAACGGCTTTTCAGC
>CAYWJL010000392.1:0-2786 GCA_964458145.1 uncultured Desulfovibrionales bacterium
AACCAATCGAACCACTGCTTCCAACTTCCCTGCTCCTTTTCCTGAACATAGGTGGACCGGGTTTCCTGGTATTTGACATAGGACTGCTTGGCCCTGGAACGGGCATATTGGACGATATCCGGAAGCTCCGGGAAGTTCTTGACCACATACTCGTAGCGCAACCATGCGGATTCGTAGCGCTCGCTCCGCCAGTAAAAATCGGCCACGAATATCTCATGCTCGGCAATGTACCGCTTGCACTTGAGAATATACGAATCAGCTTTTTCAGCAAACTTGGTTCCGGGATATTCCGCCTTGACGCGACGGAAGTATTCCAGGGCCTCGGCGATATTGTCCTGGGGAAGATCGATGGATTCGAACTGGTCATAGCTCGATATCCCGATCTGTAACAGGACGTAGGGAATGGACTCGTGACGAGGATGGAGGGACTCGAATTCCTTGTATGTCTCGGAAGCGGCCCGATACTGTTCGTCCAGAAAATAGGCGTCACCGAGGCTGAGCTCACCCGCCGTGGTGAATGGGCTGAACGGATAGCGGTCGCGGAGTTTCTGAAAATACTCGATGGCCTTGCCGTACTCCTTGGCTTGCATGGCCTCGTTCCCGAGTTCCGCCAGTTCCTGTGCTGTATCCTCAGGCGGAGAAAGGAAAAAATAATCGATCACGCCACAGCCTGAGCAGAACAGAAGAAGCATACTCAGGACAAACAACTGCGAACATCTTTTAAGCATTGAGTTTTTCCAGATAAAGGCTTGCGCTGTGAGCGGCCGTGGCCCCATCACCCACTGCGGTGGCAACCTGACGACAGGTTTTGGAACATATGTCACCGGCCGCAAAAATACCGGGTACGCTGGTGGCCATGGACATATCAGTGACCAGGAACCCGCCTTCATCCCGCTTGAGCATGGAAGGCAGAAAACCCGCGGCAGGCTCCACACCGATGAAAATGAAGGCCCCGTTGACAGGAAGGGTCTTTTCTTCCCCGGTCTTCACGTCTTCGATCACGACACCGGTCAACCCGTCATCCCCCTCGAAGGACGTGGGCACGGCGTTCAGCACCAGTTCGATCTTGGGGTTTCCCAAGACCTTGTCCTGATAGATGCGATCCCCGCGGAAGCATTCCCTGCGATGGATCAGATAGATTTTGTTGACGATCTTGGCCAGGTACAGAGATTCCTCCAATGCGGTGTTGCCGCCGCCGATACAGGCGACATCCTGACCACGGAAAAAATTCCCGTCGCACAGAGCGCAATAGGAAACCCCTTTGCCGGACAACCGTTCTTCACCGTCGATCCCCAGCTTCCGCCATTTGGCGCCGGTGCAGACGATAATGCTCCTGGCAGCGATCCAGGTATCCCCCACCTTGATCTGATGATTCCCGGGTTCGGGTTTGACCTCGAAAACCTCGTCGTGCAGCCTGTCCATTTCATACCCATCCAACTGGGCAGCAAACAGATCAGCCAGCTCATACCCTTTGATCCCCTTGGGGAAGCCGGGATAGTTGTCGATCACTTCGGTATTGAGCACCTGGCCGCCCGGGGCCAGCTGCTCGATCCAGGCCAGGGAAACCCCGGCCCTGGCAAGATAAAGGGCGGCCGTGACTCCCGCCGGACCGCCCCCGATGACTACAGCGTCATAGGTCTTCATGGCTAGAATGCCTTGTCGTCGATCATCTGTTTGAGGCTTGTCTTGGAAACGGCACCGGTGACCTGTTCGACCACTTCACCGCCCTTGAAAAGAATCAGGGTGGGGATGGCCCGGATGCCGTACTTGCTCGGTGTGGAAGGGTTCTCGTCCACATTCATCTTCACGATGGAAAGCTTACCTTCATATTCCTGGGCAAGTTCTTCCACAACGGGGCCGATAGCCCGGCAGGGTCCGCACCAGGGAGCCCAGAAATCAACCAACACCGGCAGGTCGTTCTGCAATACATCCGCTTCAAACGAGCTATCTGCTACCTGATTTGCCATAATATTCTCCTTTAATGATTTGCACATCCATACATCCGGATGTATGCATTTCGATATTTCGTAACTGATTGTAAATAGTGATGCACCGAAGTCCTGTCAACTCTTATAGTCCCACGGAATAGGCTTACCGCGTGGAATGGCCTCAAGATCCTGGTCATGATACAGTCCAGCCTCGGCCAATATTTCCCCGTAAAAAGCGATCATGGCTCCATTGTCCGTGCACCGGGCAGGAGAAGGGAGCAACACGTCCAACTTCCGCCGCAGGGCCACTGCGTTCATGGTAGCCCGGACGACAGTGTTGGCCGCCACCCCGCCTGCAACATAGAGCCCTCTTGTTTCAGGAAAACGATCCAGCGCACGTTCCACCTTGACCCGCAAGGTATCGGCCACCGTCCAGGCAAACGACGAACAGAGACGAGCCAGCTCAAGCTCAGGGACAAAATCATCCCCCGTCACGGTGTCCATGGAGGGTAGGGCCAGATGCGGATGGTCCTGCACATATTTGAGCACCGCAGTCTTGAGCCCGCTAAAACTGAAATCAAGATTCGTGTTGCTTAGATACGGTCGGGGCAGAAGGTGCTTATCCGGTTCAATCCCCTGACCAAGAACATCGATATGCTTCCCGCCTGGGTAGGGAAAATTCAAAAGCTTTGCTACCTTGTCAAAGGCCTCCCCTGCAGCGTCGTCAATCGTTCTGCCCAGCAACTCGAACTCTAGAGGCGATTGTATCCGATAAATGTGGGTATGGCCCCCGGAAACCAATAATCCGATGGCCGGAAAAACCAGGGTACGTTCCAGGCCAGCAACCAGCAAATGAGC
>CAYWJL010000393.1:0-2782 GCA_964458145.1 uncultured Desulfovibrionales bacterium
ATGTGCGGCCAGATCACGGATCTGAGCGAAGACACCGTCACCATCGATGTGGGTGGCAATGTCAAGATTCCCATCAAGCGGGCCTTCATCTCCGGCCTCGACCAGGCCGACGATGTTCAGAAAAAGGACACCAAGAAGGACAAGGCCAAGAAGAAATAATCGGCTTGACCGAACCCGTGCGGGACCGATCCCAAGGAGAGGTCTCGCATTTTTATGGTCGTTTGACGGGGCATGTCCTGCATGACGAACGGGCAGGACCTTCGGTCCATTTTTTATACATAAGGAAATCGGAGATGAATGGTAGCTTACGCTGGCGGATGATTCTCACATTGGTTGTGGCGGTCGTGGCGATCGCCTTTGTCCTGCCGTCATTCCCCACGCTTCATACCTCGGGGTTGGAAAAGGTTCTGCCTGAAAGCGAGATCAATCTCGGTCTCGATCTGAAGGGCGGTATCCATCTGACTCTGGGTGTGGACGTGGACAAGGCGATTCTCAACTCGGTGGCCCAGATGGGTCAGGACGTTCGGGCCGAGGCCAGGGAAGAAGGGGTGCTTGTTCTGCGGCCCAAGGTGAACGATGCAGGCAATCTGACCTTCGTGCTGCTCAAGACATACTGTACACGCGGTTCGCCAATCTCAAGGAGAACGGCAAGACCGTCCAGGACAACGGCCAGGTTCTGTACACCCTGGGACTCAAGCCCGAATACAGGGCCAAGCTGGAAAAAATGACCCTGGATCAGGCCGTCAAGACCATCCGTAACCGTATCGACCAGTTCGGTGTTGCCGAGCCCGATATCCGCAAGCAGCAGGACAATCGCATCCAGATCCAGCTGCCCGGACTCGACGATCCCCAGCGGGCCATCAAGATCATCGGCAAGACCGCGCATCTCGAGTTCATGCTCGTGGACGAGGAAGCCGACGTTGCCAAGGCGGTCAAGGGAATCGTGCCTCCGGGCGATGCCCTGTACCAGCTTCAGAAGCGCCGGGCCGACGGGACCTATGCCAAGCAGCCCATCGTGCTCAAGGACGACGTGGTCATGACCGGTCAGTACATCACCGATGCCAAGACCCAGTTCGACTCCTACGGCCAGGCCTATGTCAGTCTGACCTTCAACAACCGCGGGGCGCGGATCTTCGAACGGGTCACCGGGAACAACGTCAAGAAGCGGCTGGCCATCGTCCTGGACGACAAGGTGTATTCCGCACCGACCATCCAGGAGCAGATCAGCGGGGGCCGGGCGAGTATTACGGGACATTTCACCACGGACGAGGCTCATGATCTGGCCATCGTACTTCGGGCCGGTTCCCTGCCCGCTCCGGTGACCATCCTCGAAGAACGCAGTGTGGGCCCCTCTCTGGGACAGGAATCCATCGACAAGGGTGTTTTCTCGACCATACTGGGCATGGTTCTGGTTCTGTGTTTCATGGTCGTCTACTACAGGTTCGCCGGTGTAGTGGCGGATGTGGCTTTGATTTTGAATATTCTGCTCATTCTGGCCGGTCTGGCCGCGTTCGGCGCGACCCTGACCCTGCCCGGCATTGCAGGTATCATCCTGACCATCGGTATGGCCGTGGACGCCAACGTGCTCATCTTCGAGAGGATCAGAGAGGAATTGCGCAAGGGGCTTTCGGCCAAGGCCGCCATCAAGGAAGGATTCGGCAGGGCAACCCTGACCATCCTCGACGCCAACGTGACCACGATCATCGCGGCCATCATTCTGTACCAGTTCGGAACCGGACCGATCCGGGGCTTTGCCGTGACCCTGACGCTGGGTATCTTGGCGTCCATGTTTACGGCCATTTTTGTCTCCAGGATCATCTTCGACCTTTGGATCGAGAAACGTAAACCCGGCGCCGCACTGAGCGTATAGAGGAGAAAGACGGAAATGGGACTTCAGATAATCAAACCCGATACCAATTACAATATCATCGGACTCAGGAAGGGTGCCTTCATCCTTTCCGCGGTCCTGATCCTCATCGGGCTCGCTTCCCTGGTGGTCAAGGGCGGCCCCAAGTACGGGATCGATTTCGCCGGCGGCATCGTCGTGCAGGCCAAGTTTCAGGACAATGTGGAAGTCAAGGGTATCAAGGACGCTCTGGCTCCCCTGAATCTTCCCGGACTGGCCGTACAGCGCTTCGGTGAAGCCGGTGCCAACGAGTATCTCATGCGCACCTCCCAGGGTACCCTGGCGGCTGAAGAGGTTCGCAACGAGGTCAAGGATGCCCTGACCAAGGGGCTTTCCGGCAAGACCTTCGAGATCCAGCGGCTGGAAATGGTCGGACCCAAGGTGGGGGCGGATCTGCGGGCCAAGGCTCTCGAGGCTTTGTTCTACGCGGTCCTGCTCATCGCCATCTACATCTCCGGGCGGTTCGAGCAGCGGTGGATGACGGCCGGGATCATGGCGGCGGGGCTGGCAGCGGGCATCTATGTGCTCCAGCTTCTGAGCCTGCCCATCACCTATCTTATTGTTGCGGCCATGATCATCACCGTGGGGCTGTGCTGGTATTTGAAACTCAACTACGCCCTGGGAGCTGTGGTTGCCCTCATCCACGATATAACAATCACCGTGGGGATCTTCTCCCTTCTGGACAAGGATTTTGATCTGACCATCGTGGCGGCCCTGCTGACCATTCTCGGGTACTCATTGAACGATACCATCATCGTGTTCGACCGTATCCGCGAAAACATCCATGCCAAGACGGCCAAGACCCTGCGTGACACCATCAACATCAGCATCAACCAGACCCTGAGCCGGACTCTGCTGACCTCCGGGACAACCCTC
>CAYWJL010000394.1:0-2777 GCA_964458145.1 uncultured Desulfovibrionales bacterium
TGTTTGTGCAGCCCCTCCCGGGGGGCTGCACAAACGGGCGATTCATGAATCGCCCCTACGAGTTTTGCGTCATGTCGTTACGAACCATTTGATGCACCACCTTCAACACCAAGGAACTCCCATGCTCACAGCCCTTGTCATGTATCTGCTCACCGGTGCTTTTGCCGGATTTCTGGCCGGTCTTCTGGGTATCGGTGGCGGTCTGGTCATCGTGCCCATACTTACCTTCATGTTCACCAGTCAGGGGCTTCCCCACGAGCATATCCTCCACCTGGCCCTGGGAACCTCACTGACCAGCATCCTGTTCACCTCCCTGTCCAGCCTGCGCGCGCACAACAAACGCGGGGCCGTGATCTGGCCCGTGGTTCTGCGCATCACTCCCGGGATCATCGCGGGCACCCTGTTCGGGGCATGGATCGCAGCCCAGCTTTCAACCTCCTTTCTGAAAATCTTTTTCGCCTGTTTTCTCTATTACGTGGGCACCCAAATGCTTCTGGCCATAAAGCCCAAGCCCAATCGTGATCTGCCACAAACCGTGGGCATGACCACAGCCGGAGGCATCATCGGCATCTTTTCCAGCCTGGTGGGCATCGGCGGGGGCACATTGTCCGTCCCCTTTCTCACCTGGTGCAACACCCCCATGCACAAGGCCATCGGCACGTCCGCAGCCATCGGCTTTCCCATAGCCCTGGCAGGGGCAGCCGGGTACCTGATCAACGGCCTCATGGTCGAAGGGTTGCCTGCCGGTTGTTTCGGCTTCATCCACCTGACCGCCCTGGGCACCATTGTCCTGGCCAGTGTTGCCATGGCTCCCCTTGGCGCGAAAACAGCTCACAGCCTTCCCGTACCCAAGCTCAAGAAAGTTTTTGCCGTGCTTCTCTTTGTTCTGGCCACCCGGATGGTCTGGAGTCTGTTCTAAGCACAACCAGCTTTAAATATTGTGTTTCTATCGAACTTCCGCTCCAAACGACGATCCGTAGGGGCACCCCTTGCGGGTGCCCTTTTGGGGAGAAAACCCACCTCGGAAACGTTGTCCGGATTGGGCACCCGCAAGGGCTGCCCCTACGATCCGGTTGCCCTGCAATGAAAGCCATAATCCGTTTTGAAAACTTCGTGTTTCAAACTCATCCCGGTTTATGAAAAATTCCCCTCATCCTTCCGAACAATCCTCAAAGAACCGCGACACCACCCGCACATGTCCCTTTTCCTGTTCCGCAAGCAGCCGGAAGAAGGACCTGCTGCGGGGATCATCAGCCAGCCCGGTCAGATTCCGGTACAGATCATAGGCTTCATTTTCGATGACCAGGGCGACCTCGGCGAGATCCAGACAGGTCAGCTCACCAGTCTGATCGAGCCGAGCGGCCCAGTCTTCAAAACGTTCTCCTCCTTCGAGGATGCCTCCCCGTAGCGAACCAAACAGCTCATCGAAGGCTTGCGAGGGTTTCGGGGTGACATGTCTCTCCCAGTATTCGTACAGGGCCCTGGCATGTTTCTTTTCCAGGTCGATGAGCCGCTCCAATCGGGCCATAAAAGGGGCATCGGCGAACCGCTCCCGGAAAAGGGAATAGAACCTGAATGCCCCCTTTTCCATGTCCATGGCCCGGACAATGATACGCTCCATAGGTTCATTCGTATCGATAACCGCCAGCCGGGGCATTCCCACCAATCCTGTGCCTGTATAGCCCCCAAATCCCCCGGTCAGGTTGTAGATCCCCTTGAACCCGACCCCGGTATCCCGCACGAGTCGGGCAGCAGCCATGGACCGAGCTCCACTGCGGCAGTAGAACAGGATATCCTGATCCACCCCGAATTCATCCAGCCGCTCTTCGATCTCGCCCAGGGGAATCAGCTTTGCCCCGGGAATATGTCCTGCCTTGTACTCCCCCGGCTGACGGACATCCACAAGTTCATACTCCCTTTCCCTGTGTGAGCCCATGAACCCTTCGAGTTCCTCCGGAAATACGTCTTCGATCACGACCTGCTCCCTGGTATCCGGCATATGCACCTCCTTGCTTGAAGTCATGTTCCCGTATCAAAAAAGGGCCAAGAGCCTGGAAGGCTTTTGACCCTTTCGTACGTATCCCGTAAAATGTTTCCTATTCCTTGGAGATGGCCTCCACCGGACAACTGTCTATGGCCTCTTCCACACATTCCAGCGTGGAATCAGGGTCGATGACCACCGCCTTTTCACCTTCGTCATCCATTTTAAAAACCTCGGGGCACAATTCCACACAGGTTTCACAGCCCAGACATTCATCCACATCAATAACGATCGCCATGGTAGTACCTCCATATGTATATGATTTCAGCCACCCATATAACGTTACCGCAGGTTTGGCAATTGTTCGGCGACATTTTCTTCGAGCATGACGGTCTTTCATCGCCACGGGTATGATACCCACGGGGAACTTCCGCCAAGGTCCCATTTTCCCTTGATTTTTCAACCAGTCATGACCTATTTTTTCGTCACGTCACGTTTCTTTCCACGGCACAATCCAAGGAGACACACCATGGCATCCTTTCTCGATATCACGGACCGCACCACCCGTTTCAGGATCAGCAAGAACCCCGACGGAACCATACTTCTCGATTGTCAGGGCGAGATCGCCTGCATCGAGACCTTTCCCGACGGTCAGGCCCTGGCCGGATTCTGTCAGGCCAACAAGGTCGATCTGAACGCCTTTTTCACCAAATTGGCCGCCTGGGACAAACCTGTTGCCGCTCAATTCGCCAAGGGAATCTACCGATAACCCCCTTGCCAGAATGATCCGCCTGCT
>CAYWJL010000395.1:0-2773 GCA_964458145.1 uncultured Desulfovibrionales bacterium
CGGTATCGCCCTGAAAGAGTTTTTCACGTGCCTCGGGTGAGAAATCCCCGAGGGGTGTTGTCAGGGTGAAGCCGTGGGCCGTGCCGAGTCGGGTCAGGTCATCCTTGAACCGTTCAAAGATGCGCGGTTTTTTCCAGGGAATGATCCCGCCCTGGGAAAGGCTCAGTCCCTTGTTGGGGGCCAGGAGGTCGGGTTCGAAATATTCCACGCTCCCGAGCCCCGAGCAGGAAGGGCAGGCGCCTTGCGGGCTGTTGAACGAGAAAAGCTGGGGTGAGGGCTTGGGGAGGCTGATTTTGCAGGACGGACAGACCGCTTCCGTGCTGAAGGCGATCTCTTCACCCCCAACGATCTGGACCACGATGCGTCCTTCGCCGTATTGGAGGCCCAGTTCCACGGAATCGGCCAACCGTTTGCGCATATCATGCTTGACCACCAATCGGTCCACTACAAGAAGAATGGTGTGCCGTTTGTTTTTTTCCAGGGACGGCAGGGGGTCCAGGGGAACCACCTGACCATCGACGCTCGCCCGGACAAACCCCTGCTTCTTGAGTTTTTGCAGCAGATCAACATGGGTCCCTTTCTTGTGTTCGACCATGGGAGCGAGGAGCAGAAAGCGGGTATTTTCTTCGAGATGCAGGATGTCGCTGATGATCTCATCGCTGGTCTGGGGCTCGATGGGCCGACCGCATTTGGGACAATACGGAGTTCCCAGCCGGGCAAAAAAGACACGCAAAAAATCATAGATCTCCGTGACCGTGCCCACTGTGGATCGGGGGTTCTTGGAAGTTGTGCCCTGCTCCAGTGAAATGGCCGGGGAAAGTCCCTCGATCAATTCCACCTCGGGTTTGTCGAGTTGAGGAAGAAATTGTCTGGCATAGGCGGACAGGGATTCAACATATCGGCGCTGTCCCTCGGCATAGACGATGTCGAAAGCCAGAGTTGATTTCCCGGATCCGGACGGACCGCAGACGACAACCAGCTGGTCGCGGGGAATGTCCAGATCGAGATTTTTGAGGTTGTGCTGTCTGGCACCTTGTATATGAATGCTGTTCATGTGTTCGCTCATGGAAAGAAAATCCGGGGTGATATGTGACAGGATCGGATCTGAAAAGAAATCGAGAACGCCCAGCATGAACCTATAAGTTCTGGTTGTGGTCTGGCAAGCGAGTGAGAAAAAAGACAAACCGGAGTGCGCATCTTACCATGCGCACTCCGGTCAGAGGAACGAAATTGGAAGGACGGGATCAGCAGGGTTTTCGGCTGAATCCCATGAGCCCGCAAATACTGATACCCAGAAGCCAGGAAATGAGGGGCGCAGGCGCATGGTTGTATTCTGAAGGTGATTGGTTTGGTGAGGTCGATGGGTCTGTACCTGCTTGTTGATCCCCAGGGTATCGATACGTGCCGTTCTGGGCGCTGCCATAGGTTGCATACCCTGTTTGCCAGCTTGTTGGAACACGATTGCCAAGATCCGGGAAGGGCAGACTGGGCCAGGGATACGGGTTTGTACGTGTTGCGTTGTGATAACCCCGCAACCTTTGTCCCTGGTTGGCTGCGGATCGAGCGGGAGTTCCCGAGCCCAGATTGCGGATCGGCGGCAGTCCTGAACCAGGGTAATTGGACGGCATGATGGTCTGTGAAGGCAAGGTGTTTGCTCCAGGCGGTGAAAATCCCGGAATTTCCAGAGCCGGATTGAAAGATTCAATATGCGGCATCTCTGAAAATGAGTAGGAATTCGAGTTGGTTGGGTAAAAAATGCAGATAAACGCCACCAGCAAGAGGAGTGAGAAGGAAGATGAATCTTCGAAGGGCATTGGCGGGTCCTCCTTGGGGAATGAGCGAATCAATGGATACAACGTAAAAACAAGATTGGTGCCACGTGTTAAAAAGAGAACTATATTGGATCGCTGTTTCGAATTTGTGAGAGTGGACGACCGATTGCCGAACGGTCTTTCCGGAAATTCCGGAGTCGTGTTTCCAGATTTATTTGTCCGAATCGATGGGGATGCGTTGGAATCTCGATTCGGAGTTGTTGGATGGAGAAATGATCATGAAAGAGCCCATACGCCATGTTTCCGGAAATGACAGATTCTGTCAGAATCTGAATTGTCCCTATTTCCCCTGTCACAATGGGGCTGATCCGGAAACATTCAATTGCAAGCATTGTTATTGTCCGCTCTATTTCATCTACTGGGAAGATTGCGGCGGAAATTTCACCATGCTCGAAAACGGAGTCAAGGATTGTTCCAACTGTCTGGTCCCCCATGAGCCTGGGGGGCATGAGTACGTGGTCGGGAAGTTGCGGGAGTATTTCAGGAAAAACAGGAAGGACGGATTTAGGATTTAAGATTTAGGATTTAAGATTTAGGATTTAGGTGGTTAGGAAATGAAAGCCTCGGTTGTGCAGAGGCCAGTGAGGCGAGAGAGAAGAGAAACGGACACCCCCCCTGTAGGGGCAGATTCCATATCTGCCCTTTAAGGAGGCCAGAAGAAACGCAGGCAGGAGGAAAACATAAAGGGAGACGAGAAAAACAGAGGCGGGAGACGGGAGGCTGGAGGCTGGAGACGGGAGGCGGGAGGCGAGAGAGGAGAGAAACGAACCTGCGCACTGTGTAGTGCGCACTGCGCACTCTTTTTTTTACCCCCAAACCGCATACAAAATTCCGAGAACGGCGAGTGATCCGATCCGCAACCCCTGATTGGCCACTATCAGCTGCATGACCAGGCCGGGTTTGAAGATGCCGGCATAGACCGGGAGCTGGTGTCTGAATGC
>CAYWJL010000396.1:0-2771 GCA_964458145.1 uncultured Desulfovibrionales bacterium
AACAGGAATAATCTGAATAGTCAATATTACAGTAATCGGGGTTTGGTAATGAAAGGTGGTTCTCCCCAGATGATGGGACCGGTCTGACAGGTGACCTGTCCACCTTCACGCGTCACGGAGTTGCCGTTACTCTCCATGTCTCCCTGCTGGAAATAGGCGGGGAAGCGTTCCAGATACTGGTCATAGGGAAGGATGGCGTGGCTCTGGGCACCCATGAAATCCCGGTACCAGATGCCGAGCAGTCCCATGATCACCGGGATATTGTCCACCAGAGCGGCGGTCCTGAAATGTTCATCGACCTCGTACGCCCCCTGGAGCAATTCCTCGAACCGGTCCATGCCGATGCACAGGGCTATGGACAACCCGATGGCCGACCACAGGGAATACCGCCCCCCGACCCAGTCCCAGAACCCGAACATGTTCTCGGGATCGATGCCGAATGCCCGCACCCCGTCGCCATTGGTGGACATGGCCACGAAATGTTCGGCAATGGCATCCTCGTCCCCGGCGTGATCCAGAAACCAGGTCCTGGCGGACCAGGCGTTGGTCATGGTCTCTTGGGTGGTAAAGGTCTTGGAAGCCACCAGAAACAGGGTGGTTTCGGGCGAAAGGTTCTGCAGGGTGGTGGCGATATGGGTCCCGTCCACATTGGACACGAAATGAAAACGCATCTCCGGATGCCGATAATGGTCCAGGGCCGTGACGACCATCTTGGGACCGAGATCCGATCCCCCGATGCCGATATTGACCACATCGGTGATCCGTTTCCCGGTGTATCCCGTCCATTCACCACTCCGGATCTTGTCGGTAAAGGCACGCATTTTGGCGAGCACTTCGCGGACATCCCCCATGACATCCTTGCCGTCGACAAGCACCGGCCTTTCAGAACGATTGCGCAAGGCCGTGTGCAAAACCGCCCGGTTCTCGGTCACATTGATCCGCTCCCCGGCAAACATCGCAGCGATCCCTTCCTCGACCTTACGTTCCTTGGCCAGGGCCAGAAGGAGATCCAGTGTGGTATCCGTGATCCTGTTCTTGGAAAAATCAAAGAGAATCGATCCGAACCTGCGGGAAAACATGGCGAACCTGTCCGGATCATCGTCGAACAGGCACCGCATGTGGACATCTTCCATCTCCCGGGCATGGGCCTCGAGGGCTTTCCAGGCCGGGGTGCTCTCCATAGTTCGTGTCATGGTCGCTCCTTGGACAAAAGGGTAGAGTGCGCAGTACGACGCAGTGCACAGTGCGCAGTTTTTTTGCGATGGCACAACAATCCAGAACCGTCATACACTATCTGAATCAAACCCTGTTTGAGTTACGAAGTTCTTGAAAACAGGGGACATTTTTCTCGGAGCCCCCTCGAGCACGCCGCTTTGCCCTCCTGCGCACTGCGTACTGTGCACTGCGCACTTTCTGCACTGCGTACTGTGCACTGCGCACTTATTACACTTTCTATCGCAACCCCATCAAAACCCCTTCGATCTTGTCCAATGCCCGGGTTATGGTCGCCTCGTCCAGGGCATAGGAAATGCGCACACACCGGTCGTCTCCGAACGCGGCACCGGGAACCAGGGCCACGCCGGCTTCTTCCAGGATGTGCGAGCACAGGGCTGTGGAATCCTTGATCACGTCATTATAATAATGATCCACCTTGGGGAAGAGATAAAAGGCACCCGCCGGTGCGGGACAGACCACATCGGGCCAGGACCTCACCCGCTCCAGGGCCAGATCGCGGCGGGCGGCAAAGGCTTTGCGCATCATGTCCACATCATCCCAGGAACCGGTCAAGGCGGCCAATGCGGCCTTCTGGGCGATGGAACAGATATTGGACGTGGACTGCCCCTGAATCTTGGACATAGCCTTGATCAACGGTTCTGCAGCCAGCGTGTACCCGATCCGCCAGCCGGTCATGGCAAAGCTCTTGGCCAACCCGTTGACCACGGCAAAACGTTCCGGATGCTTTGCCCACCAGGTGGACAGGGAAGCGGGTTCGGCCGGGCTGTACACGAGCTGGTCGTAGATCTCGTCGGCAATGACAAAGATATCGTGATCAACGGCCCATTGGGCGATCTCGTCCAGTCGCTCTTTGGGATAGTGGCAACCCGTGGGATTGGACGGGGTGTTCAGCAGCAGGACGCGGGTTGTGTCAGTCCGCTTGCTTTCCAACGCCTCTACCGTGACCAGAAAATCCTGGTCCGGTTCCGTAGGCACGAAAACAGATCTACCTTCGGCCAGCTGGATCATGGCCGGGTAGCTGACCCAATAGGGGGCGGGAACCAGGACCTCGTCCCCGGGATCGAGCAGACACTGGAAGAGATTGAACAGGGACTGCTTGCCCCCGTTGGTGACCACCACGTTCCCGGACGTTGCATCCACTCCGTAAAACCGCTGGAAATAGCCGGCCACGGCTTCACGAAGTTCAGTGATTCCGGAAACCACCGTGTATTTGGTGAATCCCTGGTCGATGGCCGCATGGGCAGCGGCGCACACATGGTCCGGGGTGGGAAAGTCCGGTTGCCCCACGGCCAGACTGATCACTTCGTTTCCCTGATCCCGAAGTTTCTGGGTCAGGGCGTTGATGGTCAGGGTTGCCGAAGGCTGGATCTGGGTGATCCTTTGTGAAAGTCGCATGGTGTCCGGCATGTCGTCTCCTTGTGACATTATGGCGTGGGCGGTTCTACGGATTCGTGAACAAAAAAGACCTCAAGCGTCTTCTTGAAGAAGGCTCTTGAGGTCTTGCAATTCGGTTTCAATCTCCTGCAAAAGGCCGG
>CAYWJL010000397.1:0-2768 GCA_964458145.1 uncultured Desulfovibrionales bacterium
GGAAACATGTTTGGCCGATCTCCAAGCCCTCGCATGGCAGGACAACCGTCCACGGATCACTCTTGTTCAGGAGGCGTGGCAACCGCCCATCCGCGAAGACCTCGATCTCCTCAAGATCCTGGCAACCAAGACCGGCCAATCGACCACTCTGACCATCGCCCTGATCGGAAAACCAGAAGGACACACGGTGATCACCCCTGCCGACAAGGCCGACCTCACCGTCTGGAAAAACAAGGTGGCGCAGATGGCCCTGCCCAATATCGACATCATCGAACTCGGAACCGCCCATGACGAATAATTCTCCACACAACACGCAGATCCCTGAGTTCGCCATCATCGGTCATCCCAATGAAGGCAAATCTTCCATCGTCTCCACCCTGGCCGAGGACGACACCGTCCCCATCAGCAGAATTCCCGGGGAGACCACCCACAGCAGGGTCTACCCCGTGAGCATCGACGGCAGGGAAATCATCAGGTTCATCGACACCCCCGGCTTTCAGAACCCCATGAAGACCCTCAAATGGCTGCGTGACTATTCCGGTCCGCCCCAGGAAATCCTCCACGCCTTCTACAAGGCTCATATCGACCGCCCCGAATTCAGGGACGAGTGCGAACTCTTCCTGCCCATCCTGGATCACGGAGGCATCATCTATGTAGTGGACGGGTCCCGTCCCATGCGACGGGTGGATTCGGCGGAGATGGAGGTACTGCGACTCACGGGGCGACCGCGCATGGCGATCATCAATTGCAAGAACACAGGGGCGGACTATCTTCAGGACTGGAAGGCCGAATTCGCCCGTCAGTTCAACATGACCCGGACCTTCAACGCCCTCAAGGCCACCTACAGCGAACGGATCGCCCTGCTCGAAAGTCTCAGATCCATCAATCAGGACTGGGAAGAGCCCCTGCGGCTGGTTGTCACGAGCTTCAAGCAGGATTGGAAGAGACGAAACACCCTCACCGTGACGGCTATCTGCGATCTGCTCAAAGACTGCACCTCCTACGTGGCCACAAAAACCTGCAGCCGATCATCCGCGATTCCCGAACTCAAGGAAAACCTGCTCGCGACCTTCAAGACCCATGTGAGCACGGCAGAATCCCGGTGTCACACGAGGATCAGACAGCTCTTCAAACACAATATCTTTTCCTACACCCTGCCGGACCAGTCCATTCTCCACGAGGATCTGTTTGCACGAAACACCTGGCACGTCCTTGGACTGAACCCGAAACAGCTGGCAACAGCGGCAGCCGTCACCGGGGGCACCATAGGCGCGGCCGTGGACCTGGCCGCGGCCGGACTGACGTTCGGCATCTTCACGGCTCTAGGCAGTGCCGTGGCTGCCGGGTATGTCCTGTTGAACGGAGAACGGTTCGCCAGAACAAAGGTCAAGGGAATGGGCATCGGCGGGTATACCGTCCAGGTGGGCCCGGTGGACAACGTCCAGATCCTGTACATTCTCATGGATCGCGCCCTGCTCTACTACACCCATGTGATCAATTGGGCCCATGCCAGGCGGGATGATCCTCCGACCGCGTCCGCGGACGAGAAAACGAAAAATCGCATGGGATTTTCAAGCAAGTGGGACAGGAAGCGGCAGGAGATATGCAGCAGATATCTTGCCGCGCTCAAGCAGGACAAGGATGTGGAATCCCGGGAGCAGGAATTCATGGACATGCTGCAGGAGGAGTTGATCAGAATTTCCAGGGGGGAGATTGCACGCATAGAAGACACAGGACGGAGAACACAACAAAAACCGTCATCCCGGACTTGATCCGGGATCTCCCCTGGTTTGGCATTGTTTGGACGTTTCAGCCTCATTCCTGGCCATCAAGATCCCGGCCTTCGCCGGGATGACGTCAAAAAGGAAAATTCGACTCGAAAAGTGACAACATTTTTTCAGGACTCGACACAACGATTGTAGAGGTGATTCATGAATCGTCCCTACATATTGCAATATTCAGAAATCATTACACATTTATCAAACGCAACAAGCCCGATGAAACAATCACCGGGCTTGTCTATTGGGTTCCCAATGTCGGGCTGTCGTATCAAAACTCGAGATGATTCACGGTCCTGGGGAAAGAGATGACGTCGCGGATATTGGTCACCCCGGTGATGAGCATGAGAAGCCGCTCGAACCCCATGCCGAATCCGGCGTGAGGGACGGTGCCGAAATTGCGAAGATCCCTGTACCACCAGTAGTCGTCAATGTTCAGCCCGAGTTCCTGGATGCGCATGTCGAGCACATCCAGGCGTTCCTCGCGCTGAGAACCGCCGATGAGCTCGCCGATCCGGGGCACCAGGATATCCACGGCAGCGACGGTGCGGTTGTCGTCGTTGAGGCGCATATAGAATGCCTTGATCTCCTTGGGATAATCATACACGGCCACCGGCTTCTTGAAATGTTTCTCGGTCAGGTACCGCTCGTGCTCGGTCTGCAGATCCAGGCCGAACTCCACGGGATATTCAAACTTCTTCTTGGCCTTTTGCAGGATCTCGATGGCCTCGGTATAGGGAAGGCGGACGAAATCGTTATCAACGATATTGTCCAATGTGGCGAACAGGGTCTTATCCACGAACCGCCCGAAAATATCCAGATCGTCGCGGCAGTTCTCCCGAATATGGTTGATCAGATACTTGGTGCATTCTTCACCGAGATCGATGTCGTCAGCAAGATCGGCAAAGGCCATTTCCGGCTCGATCATCCAGAACTCGGCCAGATGCCTGGGCGTGTTGGAATTTTCCGCCCGAAACGTCGGCCCGAAGG
>CAYWJL010000398.1:0-2763 GCA_964458145.1 uncultured Desulfovibrionales bacterium
CACCGGCAAGGACTGCACGACCATCTGCGTGTTCATGAACGTGTTCAACGTCCACGTGAACAGGGCCCCGGTCACCGGAACCATTGACGAGATCCGCTATTATCCGGGCAAGTTCTTCAACGCATCGTTCGACAAGGCCTCCACGGACAACGAGCGCAATGCCGTCAGAATCATGGATGAGGACGGCAAACCGTGGACCGTGGTCCAGATAGCCGGTCTCATTGCCAGAAGGATCGTCTGCTGGACGGAATCCGGCGACAGCATCTCCCGGGGGCAGCGGTTCGGTCTGATCAAGTTTGGTTCAAGGCTTGACCTTTACCTGCCCGATGGCTATGAGCCTACCATACGCATCGGCGACACCGTGTTTGCAGGGCAGACCGTCCTGGCCTCCAAAAAGCGCGTGTAACCGTTCCATCAACAGATTATCCACAAGCGAAAGCCAACCCCACTATCTATCATGCCCCATCAAAAACTCCTCGATAAAGGCTTCTATATCCTGCCCAATCTAATGACGACCGCCAGTCTGTTCACGGCCTTTCTGGGGATTTTGTGGGCTATTGACGGGCAGATCGAAAAATGCGCGCTGGCCATTCTGTTCAGTTGCCTGTTCGACGGTTTGGACGGCAAGGTCGCCCGGTTGACCAATTCCTCTTCGGATTTCGGGGTTCAGTTCGACTCCCTGGCCGACCTGGTCGCCTTCGGTGTCAGTCCGGCTGTCATGATGTATCTCTGGCATACCCATACCTTCGGCCGTTTGGGGCTGGTTTCTTCGTTCATGCTCATTGTATGCGGTGCCTTGCGTCTGGCCCGGTTCAACGTTCAGGTGAACGTGGTTTCCAAGAAATTCTTTGTGGGCTTGCCCATTCCTGCCTCTGCCTGCACCCTGGCTTGTCTGGTGCTCTTCGCTCCCTATTTGCCCGAAAACGTGGCCACTTCCTTGTTGCCCGCCTTCTGTGTCGGATTGGCCATTCTCCTCTCCCTGCTCATGGTCAGCAACGTGCGGTACGCTTCCTTCAAGGATTTCGAAGTGGTCAAGGCCCATCGTTTCAGCGCCACGGTTACCGTGATCATGCTCTTCGTCCTGGTCGCTTCCGAACCGAAGCTGCTCGGATTCGTCTTTTTTATCGCCTATATTTTTTCCGGCCCCATTTATTCCTATATTATTCTACCCCTACTACGGTCCTACAGACTACGGAGACCGTCCGCCAAGCTATCATAAGTTAGCTCAGCACATATGCACTACCAACATAGTTGGAGCGAGACGAGTCGGAATCATTCCTTCTCGTCTTTTTTTTTGAGCATGCGGACGGTCGTCATTCATGGGTTGTCGCCAGGTATCCTTTATCTGGCAATCACATAGCCATACCTGCCCGAACGATCTTCTTCGCATGCCTATATCCTCACCACCCAAGCTGGAGGAAACCATGGAAGAGAACATCTTCATTTTTGACACCACATTACGCGACGGCGAGCAGTCTCCCGGAGCCACCATGAACCTGCGGGAAAAAATCCGGCTGGCCCGACAGCTGGAATATCTCGGCGTGGACATCATCGAGGCCGGGTTCCCGGCGGCCAGTCCCGGGGATTTCGAATCGGTCCGGGCCATCGCCGCCGAGATCAAGGAATGCCAGGTGGCAGGGCTGTGCCGGGCCATCAGGCCGGATATCGACAGGGCCTGGGATGCCATCAAGGACGCAGCTGATCCTCGCATTCACACCTTCATTGCCACCTCCGACATCCACATGCGCTACAAGCTGCGCAAGGACAAAGACCAGGTTCTGGAAATGGCCAGGGATGCGGTCACCTATGCGGCATCCCTGACTTCCAATGTCGAGTTCTCGGCAGAAGACGCCTCCAGGTCCGAGCCGGAATTCCTGGCCCGCATCGTGGAACTGGCCATCTCCTGCGGGGCCAAGGTGATCAATATCCCGGATACCGTGGGTTATGCTCAGCCGAGCGAGTTCGGGGCTCTCATCGCCTATCTCATGAAGCATGTTCCCAACAGCGACCAGGCGATTTTCAGTGTACATTGTCACAACGATCTGGGTCTGGCCGTGGCCAATACCGTGGCCGCCATCGATGCCGGGGCCAGGCAGGCCGAGGTGACCCTGTGCGGGATCGGGGAACGGGCCGGGAACGCCGCTCTGGAAGAACTGGTCATGGCCCTGGACGTTCGTTCGGATGTCTACGGACTGAGCAACACGATCAAAAAGGAGCAGATCTATCCTTCCTGCCGCCTCCTTTCCATGATCATCGGTCAGCCCATTCCCCCCTACAAGTCCATCATCGGGGACAACGCCTTTGCTCATGAATCGGGCATCCATCAGGACGGCATCCTCAAAAACCGCCAGACCTACGAAATCATGACCCCCGAGCATATCGGCCGGACCACCACGGACATGGTTCTGGGCAAGCACTCGGGTCGGCATGCATTGAAGGAACGTCTGGAAGGCTTGGGATATCGGCTCTCGGAAGAACATCTGGACATGGTTTTTGCCGCCTTCAAGAAACTGGCGGACCGCAAAAAGGAAGTGTTCATCGAGGACATCGAGGCCGTTGTTCTGGAAGAGGTGTTCAGACTGCCCGACAAGTACAGATTGATCTATCTGAGCGCCATGTCCGGAAACATGGCCATACCCACGGCCGTGATCAAGATGGAAATCGACGGCGAGGAAAAGAAGCTGGCCGGATTCGGAGAAGGCCCCATCGATTCGGTATTTAACGCCATTTCCCAGCTCGTGGGCAAGCAGCCCGATCTGCTCC
>CAYWJL010000399.1:0-2753 GCA_964458145.1 uncultured Desulfovibrionales bacterium
AAATCGGGTTCGAACCTGTGCGACCCGCTCCCGAACCCCGCAGCAGTCTGGACATACATGGGGAGGTCGATTTCTTTTTCCGCGCGGAATTTCCGGACCGTCAGGATCTTGCAGACGCCTGCACCCGGGCCGCGAAGAGTCCACTCCATCTCTGGTTTCTGGACAAGGAAATCCTGGCACCGAACAGCAAAAAGAAAGATACCCCCAAGGAGACTGCCGCTCAGAGTCTGGCCCGTGGAGTTGCGGCCGAGGCTTCGCGGCTGGTGCGTATGGGGCGGCAGGGACTGCTCACCGTGGGCAAGGATCACGAACCTGTGGAACCCCGTCACCTGGCCGTTCTGGTGCGCACCAACAGACAGGCGGTCATGGTTCAGAAGGCCCTGCACGGTTGTGAGCTCCCCAGCGTCATTGCGGGCAGCGGCAATGTCTTTCATACCGACGAGGCACTGGAACTCCTCCGGGTCATGGAGGGGGTTGCCGAGTGCGGCACGCCTTCCCGGATCAAGTCGGCCCTGGCCACCCGGGTGTTCGGGTTCGATGCGTCCATGATCGACGGCCTGGAAAGTGATGAGCAAGAGTGGGACCGGATACTCACGGATTTCGTGTCCATGCGCGATGATTGGGCTTCGCGGGGATTCATGGGATTTTTCCCGGCCATGATGAGCCGCTGGGGTGTTCGCTCCCGTCTTTTGGGTATGCAGGGGGGAGAGCGCATGCTGACCAATGTGCTCCACCTCATGGAAATCCTGCACGCGGCCGAACAGGACCATGAGCTGAACATGTCCGGCCTGCTGACCTGGTTTGCCGAACAATGCAGCCGGGAGGAGGCCGAAAGCGACGAGCATCAGCTCCGTCTGGAAAGCGACGAAAAGGCCGTGCAGATCGTGACCATTCACAAGAGCAAGGGGCTGCAGTACCCCGTGGTTTTCTGTCCATTCCTTTTTGACGGGGTTCGCAAAGATACCGAGGTTCTGATTCACGATGCCGATACCGGAACCAGTCTGCTGGATATGAGCGATCCGGCATTGGAAGATCGTCAGGAGATCGCGTGCCGGGAAAATCTGGCCGAAAACATGCGCCTTGCCTATGTGGCCCTGACCCGGGCCGAGTCCAGGTGTTATCTGGCCTGCGGCAGGATCGGCTCGGCAGAGTCCTCGGCCATGGCCTACCTCTTTTCCGGGTACCGGCCCGGGGATACGTTCGTTATCCAGGAGCTTGTGGATACGTGGAAGGGCATCGACAACGCGGCCATGCTGCAAACTCTCGGAAACCTGGAGCAGGAGATTCCCGGCTGCGCCGTCTATCCCATGCCCGAGGAACCCGGAAAATCCGTAGCCGCCCCTGATGCCGGGACGAGTGAACGGTTTGAACTTCCGCCATTCACCAGGGTCATCGAACACCATTTCGGTATATCCAGTTTTTCTTCCCTTGTGCGCGGCAGGGAACACACGGCCCGCCCCGGTTTTGACGAACCCCTGGAACCGGCGGAGGAAACCGGTGATGAGGGCGGAGACACCTTCTTCTCCTTCCCACGGGGCGCTGGCCCCGGAACCATGCTTCACGATGTCCTGGAACATCTCGATTTCGCATCGGCAGATTCCGAGGAATCCCGGGAACTGGTCCGTGAAAAGCTCCAGCGCTACGGCATGGAGGAAAAATGGGCCCCGGTCGTCGCCGCTGCCATGCAGGAGGTGACAAACGCGGATCTCGGCCACGGATTTTCCCTGAGCCGTGTCACCGAAACCCTGCCCGAACTGGAATTCCACTACCCCTTACGCGAGGTGACGCCCCGGGGCCTGAGCGATCTCTACGGAAAATGGGGCCGAACCCTGCCAGCACCCTTCCCCGCCCGCATGGAAGGCCTGCGTTTCTCCCCCAGACAGGGCTTCATGCTCGGCTTCATCGACCTGGTCTTCCGCTACCAGGGCAAATGGTATCTCGTTGACTGGAAGTCCAACCACCTGGGCAATGACTTCAAAAACTACCGCCAGAACCACCTCACAAAGGCCATGGCCGAACACATGTACTTCTTCCAGTCCCACATCTACACCGTGGCCCTGGACGGCTACCTGCAGATGCGCCTTCCGGAAACCTACGAGTACGAGCGCGACTTCGGCGGCATCCTGTACATCTTCCTGCGCGGAGTGAACGCGGAACTGGGGCCGGAATACGGCATCTACCGCGAAAAGCCGGAACCCGGTTTCGTGAGGGAATTGTCGGATTATCTGATAGGGTGAGACGTGGGGGAGTTCGTTTTCAGAGTTTACCAAGGCTGCTAACCCAAACCAGCAAGAGGGGGGATTATGAGCGGAGGGCATTACGATTATGATGAAGCGTATTTAGGCTATATTGCAACCCGTTTGGATCACGATATCGAGTACAACGATGTTTCTTGGGAAAAACCGGTGAAAATTGATGGCGAGCAACATTATGGATTTCAACTTTCGCCGGAAACGATTGGATTTATGAAAGAGGCGGCAACACAACTGCGTCGTTTGGAATTTGCCATCAGGGAATTGGATAAGGCTATTTCAGGAGATACATGCGAAAAAACGTTTAAAAAGAGAGTGTTGGGTTGTGAAAAATGATTTGGCTAACCCCTTTGCAGGGGGGTGGAAGGATGACGAAATCCGGTTTGAGAACTTCGTAGCAACCTCGCGAGTTTTCGAGTATCAGGGCAGGGGTGTTTTTGAAAACAAACAATCTGTCTCTACATGCATAAAAAAGCAACAACATCCGGAGACGGAGGAGAT
>CAYWJL010000400.1:0-2752 GCA_964458145.1 uncultured Desulfovibrionales bacterium
CGAGGTTGTTCTGCTGCCTGACGGGTTCGAGGAATCGTGCAGGATGGCCAGGAAAGATCTCGCCGATGCCGACAAGGCCGGCCAGAAGGCTCGGGCCAAACTGGAGCTCCTGGAGGAAGAGGGCGCGTCCCTGAACATCCGTCAGGATCTTCTGGACAACGAGGCGGTCATCTCCGACCTGTTCAAGGAACTGGGCGCGGTGGAGACCGCCATCAAGGATCGACCCCGGCAGGACGGGCAACGCAGTCAGCTGCGCAACGAGGCCAAACGGCTGCTGGGAAGCGTCCGCCCGGATGTGTCTCTCAAAGAGGAGGAGAAGGAGGCGATCGACCGGCTTCGTCCGGTTCTCGGCAACAGAAAATGGATCGTGGCTCTGGCCAAACAGCATGATCTCCTGGCGCAGGACAGAGAGAATGCCTTGTCGCGCATGCGGGACATTAAGGACGACCAAACACAGGCCGAAAAGGATCTGTCGCAGATTTCGCCGAGTATGCCGGATCTGCGGGAGATCAAGGCGACCGTTGCGGCCGCTCGTAAGGTCGGTGATCTGGAATCGCGTCTGGCCGATGGTGAGCAGCGGGCCCGGGAGGCGACGCAGGCGTTGGAAACGGGATTTGCCGCCCTGGGCCGGTATGGCGGAACCATGGAAGAGCTTGCCACTGTTCCCCTGCCGGTTGTCGAGACCTTGGATGTTCATGAGAAACGATTCGACGAGCTGCACGATGCCCGCAAAGATCTCCGGACCAGACTCGGGGACATTGCCGAGGAACGCAAAAAGGTGGAGCGAAAACTCAAGGCTCTGCTGCTGCAGGATGACGTACCGACCCTCGTGGACCTGGAAGCCTCGCGCCTGAGAAGAAATCAGGGCTGGGAGTTGATCAGGGGACACTACATCGAACAACGTGATATGGGAGAAGCTGTGACCTCGTTCGCACCATCGGGAGATCTTCCCGGGGTCTACGAAGAATGCGTCAGCAAGGCCGACTCGGTCGGTGATGTGATGCGAGCCGGGTCGGAGCTGGTTGCCAAACGCGCGAATCTGGAGGCACAGCTCGAAGAATTTACGGCCCGTACGGAGAATTTGGAGAACGAACAGGAGGCTGTCCGTCAGACCGAGGCACAACTGACAATGGATTGGGAAATTATCTGGCAGCCGCTGGCCATCGAGGCGGGAACTCCCAGAGAGATGAAGCAATGGCTTCTCAGGGCGCAAAAGCTTGTTGCCGACATGCAGGCGGCCAAACTCATGGTCACGGAGGCCCAGCGCATCGAGGAAGAATTGCTCCGGCACAGGGAGGCTGTCGCCGGACAGATGGCTCTGCTCGACCCGAATCTGGTCACCCGCGACATGGGCCTTGGCGCGATGATCGAATGGTGTGAACAGCGGATCGAAGATGCCCAGGATCGTCTCAAGCAGAGGGCCCAGCTTCAGAAAACCCTGGATGGCATAGGCCGCCGCATGGACCGGGCCAAAGAGGAACTGGCGGCCGTGGACGGCAAACAGACCACGTGGCGGGCAGAATGGGCCCAGGCCGTTCAGGGCTTGGGGGTGGCTTCCGACGCCCACCCCGAGCAGGCAGTGAGTGCCTTTGAGCGGCTGGAAGAATTTTTCAAGACCTTTGACGATTCCGAAGCCCTGCGAAGACGGATTTTCGGGATAGACATGGTGGTGAAAGAATTCGAGACCAAAGTGCTGGATCTGGCCCAGCGTGCCGGGTGGGACCTGGACGGGCTGGATGCAAGAACGCTGGTTGCTCAGCTGAACAGGGACGTGGTCGAGGCCCGTGATGCTCGGGCAACGCTCAAGAAGATCAACGCCCAGAAAAAGGAAGTCCGGGAAGAGATGGAGAACGCCGCCATCACCATGAAGGCTTCCCTGGAAAAACTGGCTGAGCTCAGGGAGCAGGCCTCAGTGGTCAGGGACGAGGACCTGGAAAAGGCCGGTGAAGTCTCCCGGACCAAGCGGGAAGAGAGGCTGCGTCTCGAGGCTCTGGACAAGGAACTGGCCCGCAACGGTGACGGCCTGAGCATCGAGGAGCTGGAAAAGGAGTATGAAAACGCCCGCATCGACACCATGGATGACGAACTGGACAGGGTGCGATTAACCCTCGAGGAATACCAGAAAAAGCGCGACGGATTGCGTGATGTGCGCCAGACATTGCAGAACGACATTCAGGCCAAGGACGGCAGTGCCCGGGCGGCCGGGGCCTCGCAGGACGCCCAGGAACAGCTGGCCGTGATAACGTCCGGGGTGGAAGAGTATCTGCGTCTGCGTATCGCCGGTCTGATTCTGGAACAGCGCATCGAAGCCTACCGCCAGGAAAACCAGGGCCCCCTCCTGGGCAGGGCCGGGGACCTCTTTGCCCGGCTGACCATGGGATCGTACGCAGGACTGCGCGACGAACTGGACAGCGCCGGTCACCCCGTTCTTCTGGGTATTCGCCCGAGCGACGATGAGGTCCCGGTGGAAGGCATGAGCGAGGGAACCCGGGACCAGCTTTATCTGGCCCTGCGGGTGGCCACGCTGGAAAAACATCTTGGCGAGGGTGAACCCATGCCTTTTGTAGTGGATGACATATTGATCGGATTCGACGACGATCGGACCCGTGTCTGCCTGGAGGTGCTTGCCGAGCTGGCCGCAAAGACCCAGGTGCTGCTGTTCACCCACCACAACCGTGTGCTTGAATTGGCCCGGGGCGTCGAAGTCTCTGCCGGGATGTTTGTGCACCAGCTGTGAAAAGGAAGGAAATAT
>CAYWJL010000401.1:0-2750 GCA_964458145.1 uncultured Desulfovibrionales bacterium
GGTCCGTGGGCTTGTCGACCTCCGACCTCCGACCTTCAGGTCTCCTATCTTCTTCCGGATGTCAGATGATTCATGAGCCCAAGCAGAAGGCCAAGACATATGAACGCGCCCGGGGCTTCGATCATGATGGCGAAGGGTTTGAACGAACTCCAGACGATGTGGTGACCGAACAGGGTCCCGCTGCCCAGCAACTCGCGAATCCCTCCAATGAGGGTCAGGGAGAAGGTGAAGCCCAGTCCCATGCCCAGACCGTCGGCCAGGGCCAGGTGGATGGGGTTTCTGGAGGCAAAGGCCTCGGCCCGTCCCAGGATGAGGCAGTTGACCACGATGAGGGCGACGACAATGCCCAGTGCCTGATATAGGGGAAAGGTGAAGGCCTGCATGAGCAGTTCCACCTGGACCACCAGGGAGGCGGCCACCACGATGAAGCAGGCGATGCGCACCCGTGTGGGAATGAGTTTTCTGGTCAGGGAGATGATCACGTTGGACAGGGTGAGGACAAAGATGACCGCGCATCCCATGCCCAGACCGTCGGTGGCGTTTTTGGTCACGGCCAGAATCGGGCACAGGCCCAGGACCAGCTTGAACGGGGGCAGTTCTTCCCAGAGTCCCTTGGAAAATTCTTTCCACATTCGGCTCATCCCTTTCTCCATGTGGTGATGATATCGTTTTTAAGGGTTTTGTAGAGCGTGACCGCGTTGGCGACTGCCTGGGCGACACCGGTGGAGGAGATGGTCGCCCCGGACACCGCGTCGATATCACCGCCCCGGGGGGCAAGGGTCAGGCCTTCCAGTCCGTGTCCACGGAATTGCGCCACAAAACCCGGTTCGGCTATCTTGGTGCCGATGCCGGGGGTTTCCTTCATGGAGGTGATGCCGATACCCGTCAGGACATCGTCATGAACATCGAATCCGACCATCACTCCGATGTCTCCGCCAAACCCCGGAGCCGTAGCCTCCAGGGCGACCTTTTCCAGAGAGTTCCCGCTCATGGCAGGAAAAACAACCACGTGGCCGCCGCCGTCAGGAAGTTCCAGGGAGGTGCGGTCGGCAATGGGGTCGTTGTCGAAATCGCGGAGAACTCCCCGTATGGCAGGACCCTGCACATGGGTGAGAACCTGCTCCTCGATGCGTGACCGCGTGGCCTGCTTGACCGTGGAAAGGACAAGACCGGACAGGGAACAGATCAGAGAAAGGACAATGATCATCGAAGAGATTTCGCGCACCATCGCCTCCGGGTTCCAAAAGGTTGCGGTCCGATTCCATCCAGAAGGGGGGTGGTCAGATTGGCCACGAGGATGGCCAGGGGGACCCCGTCGGGATAGACGCCGTAGATGCGAATGAGCATGACCATGATGCCGCCGATCAGACCGAACAGGATCATGGAGAGGGACCCCGATGGGGAAGAGGCATGATCCGTGGCCAGGAAAAAAGCCCCCAGCAGCACACTGCCGGTCATGACATGAAACAGGGGGGATGCGTATTCCAGAGGATCGCTCATGCGGAACAGCCACGCTGTCACGGCCACGCCGGACAGAAAGGCCAGGGGAATATGGGGGCGGATATGCCCGCGAAGAAGCAGAAAGACCCCACCGGCCAGAACCCCGGCGACCTGAACACTCCCAAGCCCACCCAGCTGACGCCCCATGAAGAGATCGTTCATGGCGAATCGGCCGGCAGCCTCGAGTCCCGAATAGGTGAGGGCGCCCAGGGGATACAGAAACACGGACGAAAGCATGGTGAAGTCGATATCCATGACATCCGGCCAGGAGACGCGGCAGACAGCCCACCCCACGGCAGGAATGCACAGGGGATTGGCACCGATCCCGCCAAAGAGCATCTTTCCCAGGACGATGCAGGAGGAACTTCCTGCAACCACCAGCCACCAGGGGGCCGAGGCGGGCAGGAGCATGGCGAACAGCAGGCCGGTGAGCAGGGCGCTGTAATCATCGATGGTGATGTCCCGCTTCATGACGGCCAGACACAGGGCTTCGACGATGACCGCGCTCACACAGGACAGAGAGATCACCCGTGCCGCATCCATGCCGAAATGAACCACTGCCATGGCCACCGCCGGCACAAGGGCCAGGATGGTTTCACCCATCATCCGGGGTACGGTTCGTCCGCAGTGCAGAAACGGCGGGGCGGAAACCGTGAGCATGGGGGGATTGGAAAAGGGTTTGCGGGGCATGTTTGCCATTTTTTTTAGGGCGGTTTTAGGATTTAGGATTTAGGTTTTAAGGGTTAAGGGTTAAGGGTTAAGGGGGGGCATTGTTGTAGAGGGTGTCGAGTCCTGAAAAAAAGTTGTCACTTTTCGAGTCAGATTTTCCTTTTTTACGTCATCCCGGCGCAGGCCGGGATCTTGAAAGCCAGGGATGAGGCTGAAACGTTCAAGAAGTGCCAAACCTGGGGAGATCCCGGATCCAGTCCGGGATGACGTGTTTGCGTTTTGTCTGTGTTCTGCCATCCGTACCCTGTTCTCTTCCGTGGGGGCGGACCTGGGTACTCTAACGAGCGGCACTGTCCGCCCTTTGATGATGATCATTTTGTTTTCTGCACTTCTTTGGCAAATCGGATGTATTGCAGCATGGGACGCGGGACGGGGCAGTAGAATCCGCAGAGTCCGCATTCGAAACATTGCTCCAAAGAACGGGTATCGATACGGTCGAACAGCCCGAATTCGGCGTAGCGGGTGATCAGATCCGGACGGAGTCGTGCCGGGCAGTGGCGGACGCATTCGCCGCATCCCAG
>CAYWJL010000402.1:0-2742 GCA_964458145.1 uncultured Desulfovibrionales bacterium
ATGTCAGAGACTGCCTTTGTGTCGTTCAAGATCCCGGCCTTCGCCGGGATGACGGGAAAGGGAAAAATTTGATTTCAAAGGTGACATCTCCGTTTGGTGTTCAAACCAAAACCAGTTTGAAAACATGAGTTTTATTGAGTCGGCACGAGAATCTTTTGGCTCAACAGCTCATGAGCTCGTAAGCTGGTAAGCCTCAATACAGGGACTATCCTAGTTCCAACAAAAACCTACGGGTTTCAAAACAGGTTGGGTTCAACCCTCCTGAACAGGAATAATCATCCGGGCAGCGGTTCCTTCGGGGCCGGAATCGAACTCCAGCCTTCCCTGGTGCTGCCGCATGATGGTGGCTGAGATGGAGAGTCCGAGGCCGGTTCCTCCCTGGTCGCGTTTGGTGGTGTAGAAAGGGTCCTGGATGAAGTGCAGGTCCTCGGGATCTATGCCGCAGCCGTTGTCCTGTATCTGGATGAGGGCTTCTTTGCCCTGGGGGGCGGTTCGGACCATTGTCGTTATCGTTATCCGACCGTCTTCGGGTTGGATTGCTTCGCAGGCATTGACCACCAGGTTGATGAACACCTGCATGAGGCGCTGCATATTGCCCTGCACCATGGGCAGATTTTCCCGGCGGTTGAACTCGAAGGTTCGGGCGCTGTGTTTGATCTTGTGACGGACAAAGGTCATGCTGTCGTCCACCACACGGTTGAGGTCCACGTCCTCCAGTTCGCCGTCCCGGCTCTGGCGGGCATAGTCCTTGAGCTGGGACACGATGGCATTGATACGTGCCGCCCCCTGGATCATCTCGTTGAGCAGGGGAGGCATCTGCATGCGTACTTCCGAGTATTCCAGGCCGCCCAGGACAAAGTCGCCGTTTTCCCGGTAGTATTCCTCGAGAATGGTCTGGCTGTCCTTCCACATGTCCCGGATCAGGGGCAGGTTCAGGGTGAGATAGCTGTTGGGATTGTTGATTTCATGGGCGACTCCGGTCACCAGCAGGCCCAGTGAGGTCATCTTTTCGGCCTGAATGGTCTGCTGCCGTCGCCGTTCCGCTTCGGCTTCTGCCTGCTTCCGTTGGCTGACGTCCGTCAGTTTTCCTTCCACATAGAGCGTCTGGCCCTGCTTGTTTTTGGCGCACCGTGCGTTGAATTCAACCCAGATGGTATCCCCGGTCTTGGTGAACATGGTGGTCACGAAGTCTTTCACCAGGCCGTGTTTTCTGAGCAGGTTCATGACCCGGTCACGTTCTCCGGGATTGCAGTAGAGCTGGTTCGAGATGCTTGAAATGGAGCCGAGGAGATCCTGGGGTGAGGTGTACCCCAGAATGCGGGCCATTTCCTGGTTGGCATCGATGAATCTGCCTTCGGGCGTGGAGCGGAAGATGCCCTCGAGGGCGTTTTCGAAAATATCCTGGTATTTCTCCTTTTCGCTCCACTTGGTGATATCGTGGGCGAACACGCATACACCAACCACCTCGCCCGCTTCGATAAGGGGCGAGTAGGTGTTTTCGTAAAATTGTTCCTTGCCGTTATGCTCGGGATATTTGCGCTTGAGGATATAGGATTCCCCGCCAAGGGCCCGGTCGAAATGCTTTTTGGCCGTGGCCAGATCTTCAGGCGAATCGAAGAGTTCCAGGATGTTCATCCCGGAAAAGATGTCCGCGCCCCAGGTGCGTTTGATGTGCATCTGATGGGCGCGGTTGAAGGACGTGTAATTGTAGTTTCTGTCCAGGGTGAAAAACATGATGTTGCCCGGGGCATTGAGGGCCTTTACGAGCAGGCTGTTTTCACGGCGCAGGCGATGGAGTTCATCTTCCATGGGTTGTTTTTTTTCGGACATGGAGTCCCCATAGGTCAAGATTCCAGCTTCTGCAAACGCTTGTTCAGGGCCTGGCGGGAAATGCCGATCATGCGGGCAGCCTGGGCCTGGTTGTCATGGCAGCGCTTCATGGCTTCGCAGACAAGATACTGGCCCACCTGTTTCATGCTCGGCAGGGTGGTTCCGAAGGAGATGGGGGAGGTGTCGCCGGATTTAGATGCCGTTGCGCAGAGGCGTTCCTGATCAGCGGGTTTCGGATGGGTGAGTTCCTCGAGCTGGGCGGTATTTGCCTGTCCCGGGCGGCCGGAGGAAACCGCATCAAAGACCAGCATTTTCAACTCGCGGACATTGCCGGGGAAGGCATACCCCCTGAGTTTGTCGAACAATTCGTCGGCGTTGTCCGGAAACGGTCTTTTGAGCTCGGAACAGATTTCCCCGATGAAGCGATCGATCAGCAGGTTGATGTCGGCCGGACGGTTGCGCAATGGAGGGACGTGGATATGGTGGGCCTTGAGGCGGTAATAGAGGTCTGATCTGAAGGTGTCCGAACCGTCCAGGGCTGCGGATGACTTGTTGGTGGCCGTGACGATGCGGGCGTTGGATTTGCGGGTGAGGTCCGATCCGATGGGCCGGTATTCCCGTTCCTGGAGCAGGCGCAGGAGTTTTATCTGTGATCCGTGGGCGAGATCGCCCACTTCGTCCAGAAACAGCGTGCCGTCGGCAGCTTTTTCCACCAGGCCGGGGCGGCTTGTGGCAGCTCCGGTGAACGCGCCTTTCTTGTGGCCGAACAGGGTGTCGTCAAAGATGTTTTCATCCAGCCCGGCCACATTGACGGCCACGAACTCCCCCTTGCGGCCGCTCAGGTCGTGGACGGCCCTGGCGATCAGTTCTTTGCCCACTCCGGACTCGCCGGTTATGAGCACCGGTTGCTGG
>CAYWJL010000403.1:0-2727 GCA_964458145.1 uncultured Desulfovibrionales bacterium
CCGTCTCCCGTCTCCCGTCTCCCGTCTCCCGTCTCCCGTCTCCCGTCTCCCGTCTTTATCTATTTCCTAAAACCCTACCATGCCGAGCCCGTGAGAACAACCTCTTTTCCCTTTTCGCACCGGGTTATTCGCTTTGGAGACGGGAAATGTCTGACTTGATCTTTGTTCTTTCTTTCACTAGACGGTCGGTACGTTTGTGGACGCGACCATGTTCGATGGTTGCCAACAACCGGCACAAGGCAGCCGGATGGTGGAGAAGAGGGAATGGAAAAGTTGCATGGCAAGGTCGTGATCGAGACCCTGGGGAACTCCGAGGATGAGATTTTCACCAAGGAGTACGAATATGAAGACGGGATCTGTGTCCATTCCCAAGACGCCATCGATATTCGCCTGGAAATCTGCCGGGAGAACGAGATTCAGACGGTCGTCTGGTATAAGGAACAGAATGTCGGAGGCACATGGTACGACCCGACTCAGAAAACCTGGGTGGCCGAGCTCATGGGTTTTGAGTGGAACGGGTACGACATCGATGTGATCGAGGAATTGCGGGCCAAGAAACAGCAGGTTGCCCGAACCAATCATGCCGAGTGCTGGTCGCCTCCCTCGCGGTAGTCTGTATATGTTGCATCGCTCCGGCGGACCCTTCTGAAGGGTCCGCTTTTTTTATGGAGGACTGGACAGAAGGTTTCCTGGTCCACACGTTCCTGAATTCCGTAGTTGGGATCATCCTCCTACCAGATTCATCCCGTCCACTATGCGTGATGCGCGGCCTTGCAGGCACGTGCGTCTTGCCGCATATCTGTCAGACGAACCCGTTGGCGGTCCTTTTTGGGCATTTCCCCGGGCCAGTGTATGATTTTCACCCCATCTCCCGGCAATCCATTTGCCTTTGACCCTCATATCGAGTAACACACTCGCACCCGTTTTATAGTGTTGTTCTTGTGTTCCAACATCTTATGGAGGTCATATGTGGAGTGATACGACCATGCACGTCCAGTCTCCCACCAGGACTTCGGCGGTTCTGGATTGGCTGGAAGTGTTGTCTGGTATCGGCTTGGTCCTTTTTATCATGGGCCATTCTCTTTTCGTGGCCAGCGTCGTCTTTGGCGCGGGCTCGTTCAACGGTCTGTCCGGTTTTTTTGAAAGCACCGGTATGGCTCAGGTCGGCGGACCGCTCATCGGCCTCGTCTTTCTTCTTCATTTCGTGCTTGCCGCCCGCAAGATTCCCTTTCGGGCCGCCCAGCAGACCGTGATCTGGAAGCACGCCCGGATGATGCGTCATGAGGATACCTGGCTGTGGCTGGTTCAGGCCGCAACCGGGATGCTCATTTTGCTCATGGGCTCTATTCACATGTGGGTCCTCTTGAACGATCTGCCCATCACCGCGGAAAAATCCGTGGCCCTGCTCTATGCCGGAACATGGGTGTGGTTCTATCTCTTCTTCCTGCTTTTCGTGGCCATGCACGTGGCCATCGGCATCTACCGGGCCGGGGTCAAGTGGGGATACATCCGGCGTGAGAACAGAGCGAAGATGAAGAAATACCTGTATATCTTCGCGGGCGCTCTGGTGGCTATCGACCTGGTGTCGCTGATCCGTTTCTATTTTCTGAGCGTGTAGAGCAAGGGGGAAACATGGTTGAAACAATATATACAGACCTGTTGTGCCTGGGTGCCGGGTTGGCCGGTGAGCGCGTGGCCATCGAGGCGGCCGGGGCCGGGTTCGATGTCATCTGTCTGAGTCTGGTCCATTCCAAACGTTCCCATTCCTCGGCGGCTCAGGGCGGCATGCAGGCGGCTCTGGGCAACTCCGTCATGGGTGAGGGCGACAGCCCGGATGTCCATTTTCTGGATACGGTCAAGGGCTCGGACTGGGGATGCGACCAGGAAGTGGCCCGCATGTTCGTGGACACCGCGCCCATTGTCATGCGCGAACTCGCCCATTGGGGAGTCCCCTGGAACCGCGTGGTCGGCGGCAAGGGATTTTACTACAAGGGCGGCCAGAAGTACGAAAAATTTGAAGATCCTGCCAAGGAAGGGCTGATTACCTCCAGAAATTTCGGGGGCACGGCCAAGTGGCGGACCTGTTACACCTCTGATGGGACCGGCCATGCCGTGCTCTACACCATGGACAACCGTGCCACCCAGATGGGCGTGCAGGTTCACGACCGTGTGGAGGCCATCTCCCTGATCCACGACGGCGAATCCTGTCAGGGTGTTGTGGCCCGGTGCCTCAGGACCGGCAAACTCCGGGTTTATGTGGCCAAGGCGACGCTTTCTGCCACGGGCGGATACGGCCGGATCTACAAGAACACCACCAACGCGGTCATCTGCGAGGGCGGGGGCCAGTCCATCGCCCTGGATACGGGTGTGGTTCCCCTGGGGAACATGGAGGCCATCCAGTTCCATCCCACAGGCATCGTGCCCACGGACATCCTGGTCACCGAAGGGTGCCGGGGCGACGGCGGAACCCTGCTGGACGTGAATGAAGAGCGGTTCATGCCCGACTACGAGCCGGAAAAGGCCGAGCTGGCATCGAGGGACGTTGTCTCCCGACGCATGATCGAGCACATCAGAAAGGGGCTCGGCGTCAAGAACTCCTACGGGGATGACAATCTCTGGCTGGACATCCGTCATCTGGGCGAGACCCATATCCGCACCAAGCTGCGCGAGGTCGACGAGATCTGTCAGAATTTTCTGGGCATCGATCCCCTGTACCAGCTCATCCCG
>CAYWJL010000404.1:0-2722 GCA_964458145.1 uncultured Desulfovibrionales bacterium
GTTGACACAGACCTTTGTGTGTGAAGTCATAATATCCTATAATCAAAGCTACAATGGTTTGTAAGGTATCCTTGGGGTAATGCTTGAGGCCTCTTTCCCCCGAGAAAGGAGATATACTCATGACCCATATCCGGTCATTGAAACATGAACAGGGTGCCACCCTGCTTTTTGTCATAGCTGTTCTTCTGACAGTCTCCATTCTTGGGGTGGGAATCTATACGCTGGTTTCGCGTCCCGGCGTGAATCAGGCTGTTCGGGTGAGTCATGACCGGGTGATCTATCTGGCGCAGTCCGGGGTGAACTGGGCTGCTGCGGTGTACAATGCCACGAACGGGACTCCTCAGGATTTTGGGGAGACATTGGCGGCCAATCCCTATATCCCGACCACCGGGAGTGTCACTCTGGGGAATTTTACCCAGCCGGGAAGTGGTAACAGCACGGAAATATGGGTGAATGCCACTGCTCATGTTGCGGGCAATTCGTACACGCTTCTCAAGTGGATCGGGTTGTATGATCCTGCTGCGCCCGTATCACCGGTTGATGCTCCTCCGGGAGCGGCTCAGATGGTTATATCTTCCATTGAAGAGAATATGCTTGTTTTGAATCAGAATACTATCGACGGAAACATTGCCGGTGCAAAGGTTGTTTTGGGGAATCAGGTCACGGTACAGGGTAATATCATCGGTACTGACGATTTGATCCTGGAAAACCATTCCAAGGTGACTGACAATGCACGTACCGAAGAGATTGAAGGTTCTGTTTGTGTAGAAGGTGACCTTTACATGTATAATCATACCCTCATCGAGGGGGATGCCTATGTGCATGGTGATGTGGTTCTGGGCTCCAACTCCGCCACTATTCAGGGGAATCTCGTGGCTGACGGCGATGTTCGTCTGGGAAACAAAGCGGTCATTGGCGGGAATGTGAACGCAACGGGAACTGTCACGCTGGGTGCAAGTAATAGCGAGATTGCCGGCAATGTTCTGGCCGGCGGTGATGTTGTATTGGGTTCGAGCACCCTCATTCGTGGCAATGTGGATGTACGGGGAAGTGTGCGGATGGGGTGGAGCTCGGAAATTTCAGGGCGTGTTCGCTCCATGGGCTCTATCGATATGTCTGGTGGGGGTAATACCATTGAAGGGGATGCCGTTGCCGAGGGGAACATTGTTCTTGGTTGGGAGTCTGATATTCAAGGAAACATATTGCAGAATACGACAATCTCACCCGCTATCTCCGCCCCGGGTTCTCCTCCTTCGTGCAGTGCCGGTATCTGTAAACCGCGTCTTTTCGATCTGGATCAGGACATGACGTCCGGAAGCGGCATCACCTATGGGGAGCTCATCGATGCAGCAGATGATCTCTCCATCGCCTGGAAACGTGATTCATCAAACCCCTTGCCGCCGGTGGATGACAGTGTGGATCATGCGATCCTGACTCAGGATTATGACGGGATTTACGGTGATCTGGTGCTGGGGGGAAAAAATCGTGTGTATCTGACTGTTGGAACCTATTATTTCAAATCGATTACGACAGGTACGAAGCCCGAACTCTATCTGGATCTCACTAACCGTTCGGCTGCTCCGGATTATCAAGGGATCACAATCTTTGTTGAACAGGGAGTGGAGTTTGGCAACCAGCTTTCTATCTATGTCAAATCGACTGCCTCTGGTGGCTATGAGCCCATGGATGACGTAGATCCTTCGTTGGCAGGATATGTTTATATCGAGAGTGGGGATACGTTCATATTCGGGAACGGTAATGAGTGGTTTGGTACGATCATGGCCCGAAACACGAGCGATACGAATGATCGGGCCATAGCCTTCTCCAACGATACCGATTTAATCGGTTCCTACCATGCAGTGGACGGTATTGCGGCCTCAGCCAATGCCCTGGATGTTTATTACGTGCCCGCACAATATGCCTTGCAGCACCCGGAGCAATGGGTTTGCGAGTGATGACCACGGTTGACGAATGCGCAACAAGTAAAGGATAAAGCGTCATGGCAAACATACGGAACATTCCTGATATATGCGTTTGGGTGTGCGCGATGATATGTTGTATGATCTCGCCCGGTTCGGCCCAGGCCAATGATTCAGGCGCGGTGTGCAGGAAACTGGAACAATCACTGGTCACGATCACGCGCTATGAAAAAGGCTCCCTGGCCCCTGCCGAGGAAGCGTCGGGATTTTTTATCGCTCCCAATGTCGTGGTCGGCAACGCCCATATGGTGACGCCGGACGGCCGTATCAAGATGCAGAAAGATCTGCGCGCTGTTCCTGTAATGATTCGTCGGGTCATTGGGGTGGACAGAAATCTCGACCTGGCTTTTTTCAGGACGGATATCACAGCACAACCTCTTGAACTCAGTGAAGATCTCCCCATGATCGGCGAAAAGATAACCCTTGTGGCGTCACCGTCTGATTGCAAGGAGTCGATTTTCCACGGCACCATCAGCGGATTTGAAAGCCGAAAGGGAGATTTTTATCTCAAGCTCGCCATCACCACCACCCCCAGAGGCCACGGCGCCGTGATCGTGGACGCCATGAAGCATTTTGTGGGCATGAGTGGAATACTCGTTGATGCAAAGACAGGGGAGAAAGAGGAGATAGGCATACCTTCGTTGACGATCCAACGGTTATTCAGCGAGATTGTGCCGGTGAAAATGAAGAAGAAGTTGAGGGTGGATACGAGGAATGGGGAGATTGTTATTGAGGATTAGTTG
>CAYWJL010000405.1:0-2718 GCA_964458145.1 uncultured Desulfovibrionales bacterium
ACATTCAGGTGTTCACTGTCCTCCAGATGAAACAAGGGGACATCGTCAAAGCGATTGGCGTCGTCGTTCCAGCGCAACAGCTCCACCTCCTTGCCGACAACCCGCAGGAACGTAAGCCGCCTGGCGTCTCGCATAATGCGGCTCCATGGGTTGGTCACCGAAGTCCATGTGCCACTGTTGGCCAGCACCGGACCGGAGCCGTCCTTGTTTACCGCTCGCACATCCACCGTATGGGCCGATGCCCCCGAGGATCTGGCCACCATTCCCTTTCTCACCCGGGCCGAGCTCGAGCCCGAGATCAAGACCGTACCCCTGGAGGAAGAGACCATTCATGCCACCCGGGTTCTGTTCCATGATCTGGAGACCAGCGGGATCGTGTATGTGGATCTGGCTATGGATCTGCACCATATGGTGCAGAAATATCTTCCCTATGTGCCCCTGTTCGGCCGGGCCCTGTTCGAGATGGGCACGGCCGACGAGGATTACGTGGAGTTCGGCAAGCGGATCAGGCGCAAGACCGGCGGGATCGGGGCGTCTCCCTTTGCCGCCTCTGTTCTTGGACAACGCGACGGTTTCTGCAAGCTGATCATGCGGGGCAAGGCCATGGCGGGCAATGTCGGGGATCTCATGGATATCGCCAGAGACGCACTGCTGGGGGTCAAACTGGACGACAAGGAGCGGTTCCGGCAGATCGTCACCGAAGAAAAGGCCGGTCTGGAACGGGCTCTGGTGCCCTCGGGACACGCCCTGGCAACCCTGCGGGTCCGTTCCCGGTTCAACGAGGCCGACTGGGCCCAGGAACAGATGGGCGGGGTCAGCTACCTGTTCTTTCTCCGCTTTCTTTTGGACAAGATCGATACCGACTGGGATACCGTGCTCGGTTCTCTGCGGGAGATCCAGTTCGCCCTGGTGGACGGGGCATCCATGGTGATGAACGTGACCACCTCGGCACCTGTCTGGAAGGATGTGCGCGGGCGCGTGGAAACCTTTCTGGAAGAGATGCCCGAGGTGGGACTGAGCCCCAACACCTGGCTGCCTGTCTGCTCCCAGGACAACGAAGGCCTGACCATGCCTGCCATGGTCAACTACGTGGCCAAGGGCACGGATCTGTACGCCGGGGGGTACGCATATCACGGGTCGGTGAACGTGATCACCAAGTATCTGCGCACTTCATGGCTCTGGGAACAGGTCCGTGTGCTGGGCGGTGCCTATGGGGGATTCTGCGGGTTCGACCGTCAGGCAGGGCTGATGACCTTTGGTTCCTACAGGGACCCGAACATCCTTTCCACGTTGGAGGCCTTTGACAAATGCGCTGATTTTCTGGCCCGGGCTCCTCTGGATCAGGCAGAGATCGACAAGGGCGTCATCGGGGCCATCGGCGGCATGGATCAGTACCAGCTTCCGGACGCCAAGGGGTTTTCGTCCATGATCCGGTTTCTGACCGGAGTGACCGACGAGGAGCGTCAGAAAATCAGAAATGAGATCCTGGCCACGGATGAGGGGCATTTCCGGGCCTTTGGCGAGGTGCTTGCCAAATGTGCCGAGCGGGGATTCGTCTCTGTTCTCGGTGGGGCCGAAGGTATCGAGAAGGCCCGGGAAAAGGCCGGGCTGGTGGAGGTGTTCGAGGTGCTTTAATGCATGATGACGCAGGCGGGCTTTGTGCCTGCCTGCGCTCGGACGTCACACGAACGTCACGTCTTCATGATATTCTGCGGGATATTGCCATGCCGTGAACAATGGTCACCCAACCTGCACCATGCAAGGACCCGAGTGATATGACCGAATATCATCCCAAGAACGATCCGGAAATCGCACAGGACGATTTTTTCGACCAGCTGCATCCCGCTGACGCTGCCGACCATCTGGAAAACCTCTCCCTGGAGGAGCAGGTTGCCATGGTTCAGGGGCTTTCTGCGGAAGATGCGGCCGAGTCCATCGCCGAGATGGACTCCCATGACCGCATTCCCCTGATGACCCAGCTTCCGCCCAAGCTGGCCGCGGATATTCTGACCCTCATGTCGCCCGACGATGCCGCGGACACCGTGGCCGAGCTCGAGCCCGACATCCGCAGGATCATCTTCCGGCAACTCGAGCAGGAAGACGCGGCAGAGATCAAGTCCCTGCTCATGTACGATCCCGATTCGGCAGGCGGGGTCATGAATACGGAGATTCTGGTTCTGGACGAGAACCTGACCGCGGATCAGGCCATCAGGGTGATCCGGAGGCAGGTGGAGGAGTCGGAAATTCCCTACTACGCCTATATGGTGGATCAGTACCGCCACCTCAAGGGCGTGCTTTCCCTGCGCGATATCATGGTCAGTCCGGGGGGGAAGAAACTCAAGGAACTCCTGGTGGAGCAGAACCTCATTGCCGTGCCCTTTGACACGGACAAGGAGGAGGTGGCCAAGCTCATCGACCGGTACAACTTTCTGGCCCTGCCCGTTGTTGATCACGGACAGCGCATTCTGGGAACGGTCACCGTCGATGACGTCATCGACATCATTCAGGAAGAGGCCAGTGAGGACATGCAGCAGATGGTGGGTGCCGGTGGTGACGAGACCATCGACTCACCGTGGAGCTATTCCCTGAAGATGCGCATGCCCTGGCTCTTCGTGAATCTTCTCAACTCGGCGGTGTCTGCCTGGGTGGTTCATCTTTTTGAAGGGTCCATTGAGCAGATGGCCATTCTGGCCGTGCTCATGCCCATTGTGGCCAATC
>CAYWJL010000406.1:0-2711 GCA_964458145.1 uncultured Desulfovibrionales bacterium
GGCGAGCTCTCTTAATCAGGAGGAGGCTTCCCAGGCGGGTCAGCGTGAGACCATCGCCGTTTCCCTGGAAGATGACGACAGCCTCCTTGCAGCGGATGTCGTGTCCACGGCCTCGCCCGATGCCGGGACCAGGGAAGAAGCCGCCGAGGTGGGTGGAGATATGGAGGAGCTGGTCATCCCCGGACTCGAGGAAATGCTGCTCGCCTCCGGCCCGGACGGAACTCCGGCGTCCGAATCGGCTGATCATACCCATCTCCCCGAGGAAACCGAATCGGTGAACCGGGACGTAAACGCTGACATTCCAAGGGATGACGAGCTCGATTTTCTCGATCTGCCGCAACCGGCTTCCCTTGAACATGACGCACGGGAACACCCGCGGGAGGATGACGCAGGAACGCTGAAAGACACCGCAGACGACGAAGTCCTCGAGATATCCTTTGAGGAAACCGACAGTCCTGCCACCGAGCTCCCCCAAAAGGACAAGGCCGATTCCCAGCAATCGGACATGCCGGAGATCGACCTTGAAGAACTTGACATTCAGTTTGATGAAGAACTCGTACCGCCAAAAAGCAGCAAAAAGACATAAAAAAACAAATAGTTCATTGGCTATGCCATCACCTGGGTCCACCAGGCCGTCTTTCCGGCATGGTCGCCTTCTCTTATTCCTCGAAAAACTCCTGCTTCTTTTTGGCCCCGATCTCTTCGAGCCGATTGAGCGTCTTTTCAAGGCAGGCAAAAACATTGTCGCGGATGTCACCGGCAACGACCAGAAGCATGACCTCATCACCGATGCCGAGAACCTTGCCGGAATTGAAGGCCAGTTTGATATCCACGATGCCGGGTTCGGCCAGGCCTTCCTCGATGACCGTCTTGCATTTGGCGTCATCCACGTCGACGCGGAATCCGGTCACCTGCCGACCGTTTCTGGAAAGCCGTCGAACATACCCCGAATGAGACAGGACCATGCCCACGTCTTCGAAACGGGGATGTTGTTTGATTTCTTCTATCAAGGTTGTGAGATCCATTGTCGACTCCTCATGGTTGTCAGGTTGATGTGGCGATCATACCACGCATCATGGTACTATAGGCATGTAGTCAGGGCATGACAACTCTCTTTTTTTCAAATCCTGCACCATTTCGAGCTGCCACGCCTTTGCAGCCTGACAATTTCGCACTTTCTGCTTGACAAAACACGGCAGGCAAAAATAGTTTGCTCGATTTCGGTTGCAGCACACACAAAATGTTCGCCTTGGGGACCCCTTATTAAGGACCGGCCGCACCCCGAGGCCCAACGTGCGGCATATATTTTTGCAAGGATCAGGAGGAATATCCCATGGCAAGCAATTATTTCGAAGGCGCTGTCAAGACAGATGAAGGACTGCAGTTCAAGGGTTTTACCCTGCAACCCATTGCCGACAAGTGCAACGGGTGCGATCGGATCGCCGAGTTCGAAGGCGAAAAATACTGCATGAGCTACCCGGAACCGGCCAAGAAGTGGGCCCACGGGGCCTGCAATTTCGCCACCCATGTGAAGGCCAGCGTGGACAAGGCCGGCAAGGTCAAGATCAACCCGCTGAAGGCATCCAAGAGAGCGGCCCGCAACAGATAGGCTCACACCCGAATCCGGCAGGTCATCCCTGCCGGATTTTTTCTTTTTTTGCACCATCGCGCTTCGTCGTCCCTTCACGCCTTCTACCAAACGAGGTCAGACCATGCTCCAATCCGTCATCGATCATCTCGCACTGACTGCCGAAGACATCGTTTCCCTGCAACGGGATCTCGTTGCCATCCCCGCACTCGGGCCCACGTGCGGCGGCCAGGGTGAAAAGGACAAGGCCGAGTACCTGCTCGGTTATCTTGCGCATATCGGCATCAGCGACGTTCTTGAAATCAAGGTTCCGGACAGCCGGGTCGATTGCGGCTTCCGGCCCAATATCGTGGCCAGGATTCCGGGCCGGGACACCTCGAAGACTCTGTGGATCATGAGTCACATAGACGTGGTCCCCGTGGGTGACGAATCCCTCTGGAACACCCCGCCCTTCGAGCTCCACCGGGAAGGCGACCTCATTTTCGGACGGGGCGTGGAGGACAACCACCAGGGGTTGGTCTCCTCCCTCATGCTCGCAAAGACACTTCTGGAAAACCGGATCAGCCCGGCCATCAATCTGGGCCTGGTCTTTGTGGCCGACGAGGAAACCGGGAGCCGGTACGGTCTTGGCGCACTGGTCCGGGACCATGAAGACCTGTTTACCGGGGACGATCTCTTTCTGATCCCCGACGGAGGCGCTCCGGATTCGACCATGATCGAAATCGCGGAGAAAAGCCAACTCTGGGTCAAGGCGACGGTGACCGGCAAACAATGTCATGCATCCCGGCCTCACCACGGGGTCAACAGCCTGCGCGGCATTTCCGCCCTGATTCTCGAGCTGGACCGCCTCCACGAGATGTTTCCGGACAACGATCCCATCTTCGTCCCTCCCATCTCGACCTTCACGCCCACCAAGAAAGAGGCCAATGTGGACAACATCAACACCATGCCCGGACGCGACGTGGTGTACATCGATTCACGCATCCTGCCTCAGATATCTCCCGACGCGGTTCTCACCGCCATGGAACGTATCGGCGACGAGGTGGCCTCGAACTACGGCGTCTCCGTCGATTTCGAGGTTGTGCAGCGCGAAGACGCCGCCCCGGTCACTGATCCCAAAAGT
>CAYWJL010000407.1:0-586 GCA_964458145.1 uncultured Desulfovibrionales bacterium
CGGCGAAGGCCGGGATCTTGACGGCCAGGGATGAGGGTGAAACGTTCACGCAACACCCACGCGGAGGAGATCCCGGATCAAGTCCGGGATGACGGTTTTTTGTAGTGTCCTGTCTTGTCTCCCGCGTCCCGTGTTGTCCCGTCTCCCGCCTCCTGTCTCCCATCTCCCGCTGTAACTGATTTCAGATCCCGGACGTCAGACCTCGGTATTGTTCCTATTCGTTGCCCGGCCGTTCCAGACTGATACGGCCGGGCCGTCCACCGGCAGGGTCTTGAGTTTTTAGCGTTGCATGAGCAGGTCGGGGTAGCTGGCGAGGAGTTGGTTGCCCGTGTACATGGCCACCTCGGGATAGCTCATGGCCGTGTCGCGGATGGCGCCCGAGGCTGCCAGCAGAAAGGCGCCGTGCTTGTCTTCGAGTTTGGGCCACAGGATGCCCGGGGTGTCCGAAAGCACGACCCCGTTTTTCAGATCGATGTGCTTGGGCTTGCGGGTGATGGCCGCCTGATTGGCCGCCTTGGTGATCTCCCGTCCCACGATGGTATTGATCAATGTGGATTTCCCCACATTGGGAATTCCGGCCATCATC
>CAYWJL010000407.1:696-2711 GCA_964458145.1 uncultured Desulfovibrionales bacterium
ACGCGGATACACGGCCTGTCCCCCTTGAGTTCGCGTAAAAGGGGATTTTGGCTGGAAAGGGGCAGACGGGCATCGAGCACTTCCACGATCACGTCGATGGAAGGCATGACCTTGGCAATGGCCTGTTTGGCCTTGTGCATGTGTCCTGGAAACCAGTTTATATCCATTATCGTATATCCTTATATCCTTGATCTTTCATCCTACGTTTGCAGCCCTATCCTCGGACACACATCCCCCAACTCACATTCCCCGCACAGCGGTCCCCGGGCCTTGCAGACCTCTCTGCCGAACAGGACCATGCAATGGTTGATATCGCCCCATTGCTTTTGGGGGAACAGGGGCATGAGATCCTTTTCGATGCGCACGGGATTGGTGGATTCGGTGAACCCCAGGCGCATGGATATCCGTTTGACGTGCGTATCCACGGCAATGCCTTCATGAATGTCAAAGGCGTTTGAAAGCACGATATTGGCGGTCTTGCGGGCCACACCGCCCAGCGTGATCAGTTCCTGCATGGTTTTGGGGACCTGACCGGCAAAATTCTCCATGATGGTTCTGGCGGCATGGATGAGGTTTTTGGTCTTGTTTTTGTAAAATCCTGTGGAATAGATGACCTTTTCGACCTCCCCGGGATCGGCCCCGGCCATGGATGCCACGTCCGGCCAGGTGGCGAAGAGAACCGGGGTGACCATGTTCACCCGCTCGTCCGTGCATTGGGCGGAAAGGGCCGTGGCCACGAGAAGTTCCCACGGGGTGGACCAGTTCAGGGCCGATTCGGGTTGGGGATAGCGCTGCGCAAGACGATCCGAAACTATCTCGGCCCGCTGTTCAACCGTGCTGGTAACGCGCTGTTTCGTATGTTCAGGCGAGTTCAATCTTTTTCCCCGGTTGCATGATGATGGGCCAGGTGGAGGGTGCGAGTTTCTGGACCTGTCTGGTGAATTCCTTGGGATCGGCAGCCAGACTGGGAAAGGTTCCCCAGTGCATGGGAACGGCCTGACGGCATTTGAGCAATGCGCACGCTTTGGCAGCCTGCTTCGCGTCCATGGTGAAGACATCGCCGGCGGGCAAGAGGGCCAGGTCGATGGGATACAGCTCGCCCCAGAGTTGCATGTCCCCGAAGATCCCGGTGTCCCCGGCGTGATAGATGGTGAAGCCGTTTTCCAGACGAATGATGAAACCGACCGGCGTTCCCACCCCGCAGGAATGAAAGGCCTGGATCATGGTGATGCGTATCCCCTGCACCTCAACGGTTCCGCCGATATTGAACCCGATCCCATTGACGATCTGATCCTGATCGAGCCCCTGCTTCAGGAGCGAGCACGCCAGTTCCACCTGAGCCACCAGTTTGGCCCTGGTCCGTTTGCACAGTTCCAGTGCGTCGCCAAGGTGGTCGTCGTGATCATGGGTGACCAGAATGAGATCGGGCGTGTGCACCTGGTCGATGTCCATGTCCGCTTTGGGATTGCCCGAGAACCAGGGGTCGATGAGGATGGTCTGTTTGGGGGTGGTTATCTCGAAATTGGCATGGCCGTGCCAGGTCAGAAAAGATGTCATGAGAAACCTCCTTGAGCTGGAAAAAAGGAACCGTGTGTTTTGTATTGTCGAGCCATGGGCTGCAACAGGACTGCCATGGGCTTATCCCTCCGATGTGTAGGAATTTTTATACGGATTGGCAACGAACAAATGAAACCATTCCCGGGGAAACGAGTTCCCGGGGCAGGCCTGCCTGTGGGCGAAGGTCTTCAACATGCTGTCAGGCTGTGATTTTTCCGTCATGGCGCAGCATATGGTTGAAGCCATGATCCCTGTGCGTTGCCCCGCCCCCGGGAGAACCGGCTGACGCGTGATGATCCTGAATCGGTTTTGACATGATCGGCAGGTCCCTGTACAGACGAAGCCTTATTCACATTGCATAAGGAATGAACCATGAAGGACAAGGTACAACAAATCATTCAGACATTCACCGATGCGGTCGTTTCGGTCCTGGAGACCATGGCTCATGTCAAGACGAC
>CAYWJL010000408.1:0-272 GCA_964458145.1 uncultured Desulfovibrionales bacterium
CGATATTACCCAAACGTCTCCACAATCCACCTCCTGAATACGGGATCGGTGACCTTCCTGGGGCCGTCTCTATCCGGCCGTTCGATCAGCTCCTGATTGCCAAGATGGACGAGAGATTTCTGGACCCCGCCCGCGCTCAGGCCGAAGGTCTGGAGAAATTCACGTGAGGTCGGCTGCATCACCGGTTCCAGGGCCAGGGCGCGCAACAGCGATGCCTGGGCCGAGGTCAGGGCCTGAAACATGGCCTCGAAGCCGTATCGTTCCGAACCCAG
>CAYWJL010000408.1:282-2697 GCA_964458145.1 uncultured Desulfovibrionales bacterium
GTGCATGCAGAATCGCTCAGGGCAAAGGACCAATAGGCCAGAGCCTGGGCGTAGTAGGGATAACATTCGACCTGGTCGGCCATGGTCAGCCCGGTTTCTGCAGGACACGTCTTTCCGCCTTGGGCGAATTGTTCGGAGATGAACTCACCAAGTTCCTGTCTGGGGAGGGGGGCGAGTTCGTGCATGATCCCGCTCTGATAAAAAGGCCGCCCTTTGTTGGCAAACATGTCTCGCAGCACACGCCTGCGGCTGCCGAGAAAGATGAATGCTGCCTGATGGTGCTGGATGTGTTCACGCATGATCGCTTCGATGCGCGAATCCTTGAGATCGGCGATGTCCTGGAATTCGTCCAGGGCGATACACGCCTGGCCCTCGAATGATTCCAGAAAGGTTCCCAATTCTTCGAGCAGATTTTCAAGCCTCTCCATGGCCGGTTGGCTTCTCCGTGCAGGCTCTACCGAAAAACTGAAACTCCCGTCCGGCGAAGGCGCAAGACTGAGTTTGAGGGATTTGAAGACCTGCAGCCAGCGCTTTCCCCTGTCGAGCAGAGACTCATGGGCATGGATGCCTTGAAAGATCCCTGTTGCCAGCCTGTCCACCAGATCGTCCACGGATCGCAGTTTGAAGAACTGGGCGTAGACAATGCAAAACCCTTCCTCCCTCAACCGGTGCTGCACCCTTCTGACCAGCGACGTCTTCCCATACCGCCTCGGCCCGAACACGATGACGTTCATCCCGTTTCTCGCATGCATGAGCAATTCATCCTGTTCCTGCAGCCTGTTGCAGAACGCATGCTCCGGCCCCAGGGCCTTGGTAATGAAGGGGTTGCGCATGTTTTTGCCTCCCAAAAAAATGATTATTCTTTTCGAATTATTCTATAAGAATAATCCTAATCGAATAATAGTTTTCAGGCAAGGATGAAAAAAGGACGAGAGGTCCCGGTCGTTCGGTGATCCGTCTCTGGAATCCGCCCCATCGTCTCTGTACGGCAATCCAACGGTGGCGAAATAACTCCCTGAAGGCATTGCCTTTTGGTTGATAGGTCCGAAAACTGAGCAAGAAAATACAAGACGGCCTTTTGGGGCACGGCTACCCTGGTGTCCATATTCCCGAACCGTTTCAACCAACTCGTCAAGGAGATCGATATGGACACCAATCACGCCTTCACCCGTCTGGAAGATGCTACCATTTTCCTCAACACTGCCGAGTTGTCGGCAGAGGACATCCCCTGGAACCCCCATCCGAGTTTTCCGGGCGTCTTTCTCAAGCATCTTGTTTCCGGCCAGGCGACGGATGGCCAATTGAGCTGCCATCTGGTAAGGGTCGAGCCGGGCAAGGTGCTGGAAACCCATGTGCATGACCAGCAATGGGAGCTGCACGAGGTCATGGGCGGACAGGGCAAGGCCTTGCTCGATGAACGTGACGTGGCCTATACGCCCGGAACCATGGCCGTGATTCCCAAGGGCGTGAAACACAGGGTGCAGGCAGGAGAAGACGGCCTGCTGCTTTGCGCTAAATTTTTTCCGGCATTGTTGTAGAACCGGACGTCGGCAGTCAGGCCGTCATCCATCACGTGAACAACCGCCATGAAAACATCGGACGTCTCCAAACCCATCATCCGTTTTAACACCCTCGAGGGCATGGATCACGTGCGTCTGGTGACCGGCAAGGGGGTGACGGGTTCCTTTCCTCGCCATGTGCATGCCTCATTATGTGTGGGGATCGTGGATCGCGGAGTCCGGTACATCGAGACGGTTGACGGCCAAAAAGCCCTGGTCCGGCCGGGAGAAATCTTTGTGCTCAACCCGGGCCAGGCCCATGCCTGCACGTGCGGCGGCTCCCTTGATGCAACGTCAACGTCCGAAACAATGGCCGGGCACGATTACCGGGTGCTCAGTCTTGGTTCGCGAGTGGTCGGGGAAACCGCTTTGCCGTCGGGGGAGTCCGACCCGCCTCTGCCCGGCCCTGCTCGGATCGTGTTCGGGGATACATCTCTAGCCAGGGCACTGGATGCCCTGTTTGCGGCATCAAGCGAATCCCAAGAGACAAGAGACCATGCAAGGCTTTTGCAGGTGGTTCTCGATCGACTCCATGTTCTCGGTGCTGCTGCCCCGCCAATCCTCTCTTTCCGAACGCGACCGCATCAAAACGGTCTGAGCAGAGTCCGGAGGTATCTGGACGTCCATTGCTGTGACAAAGTGTGTCTGGACGACCTGGCTGCAATTGCGGAGATGAGCCCCTTTCATCTGCAGCGTCAGTTCTCCCGGAATATAGGTGTCAGCCCCAAAAACTATCTTTTGCAATGCCGTGCAGCCAGGGCGGCAGAGCTTCTGAATCAGGGCATGGAACCGGCCCGGGTGGCAGCTCTTACGGGATTTGCGGATCAGAGCCACCTGCCGAAAACCTTCAAACGAT
>CAYWJL010000409.1:0-2693 GCA_964458145.1 uncultured Desulfovibrionales bacterium
GATCTGTGAAGACATAAAACGCTCCCTTACATCTGAAACAAATACCGCTCCTTGCTCACGAACCTGTTCACGCTCCTGATCTGGTTCATGGACAGCTTGCCCTGGTTCTTCTTGAGGAAATTGGCCATGGACATGAGCCATCCCACCCGCTGGCTGCGTTCCAGAAAGCTGGAATTTACATTGGCAGCGTACACGGCATCGTCCTCGAACACACCATAAAGATCCAGAAGCAGGGTGATATTGGACCTGAATTCAGCCAGAAGGTTGTTGGTGGAGGGGTGGTCACCCATGAGCACGGCCGAGCTGGTGGCAATGTACAGTCCTTCGACGATGGCCCCGTACAAAGAATCCAAAACCAGAGCGAATCCGGTCTTGTCGGCCATGATATCCTTGTATTTGGGGGCATTGGCCGCATAGGCGTCGATGACCTCGTCGATATTCACCTTGTCGGGTTCCCGGAGCATCCAGTTGAGTTCCGGGGGGAACAGGGCAGAGGTGTTGACGATACTCTTCATGTTCGTCCTGTTCAGCAGATCGCCCATGGCCTTGATGGCCTTGGCCGCCTGGTTGCGCCGCCCGAACGAGGCCGCGTACAGGGCATCGAACTGATAGGCCCCGATGAGCAGATGGATGTTTTTCCCCTGTTCAATGGTATCGGGCAGATCCGGGGGGAGCATCATGGCCGGCTGGAAGGACGCCCCGTACTCCTTGAGGGTCTTGGCCACATCCAGCATGGACCGGACATTTTTTTCCGACAGAATCTTCTGGGCCTGCTCCACATAACTCTGCATGTCGGCGCAGAAACCCGTCCCGGAAACCAACAGCAACAGACTCACAACCACAACCAGACGTTTCATCATGAACATCGAACCTTTCCTCTCGATTTGGCGGGTCGATCAAACCCTGGTGATATAAACTCCATCCAATCATTTTCAATCCGGCATGCCTAGCCGGGATCGGCTGTTCTTGCAATGATTTTGCATACCACCCCCAAGGCAAACTTGTTCTTGTACAAGTACCTGGAAGAGAGTGGCCGGCATGAGAACAAATCAGCCCTGATACCACCCCGGAGATAGAGTTCCCTTGGATCTTCGGTTGACTCCATGGATTATTCGGGTGCATCATTCCGCTTCCATGGGTCTTCAGCTACCTGGATATAACGGCAGCGTACCGGGATTTCCTGTTTTTCAACCCGAACCATGACCAACCAGCATATGACCTCCCCAAAAGACAACCAGCTTGAAGAAATCATCGCGGCGTCCAACCCTGTCAACTACAGGAATGTGCTTTTCTCTCTTGATCAGGGCGTGGTCGTACTTGCGGACGAAAGGATCATCTACGCCAACCAGGCCTTTTGCGAGATGACCGGCAAAAACCGCGGGGAGATGATCGGCCATTGCCTTCCCGGGTTGATGGAGCATTGCGATACATCCCGGATGGAAGCCTTTCTCCATGGGGCCACCATGCCTTCCCCCCAAGACATTATCTGTTCCCTGGAAAGAGAGTCCGGGCCGGGTAAAAGGGTTCGCGTACACGCCGCCCCCATTGACCTGCATGGGGCGTACGCCCGGTCCAAGGGTCTTTTCTGCTCCTTTTGCGATATTTCCCAACTGTTCGAACGCATCGAGTCCCTGGCCCGGAGAAACCGGCGTCTCAGAAGCCTGCTCGACGATACCGAGAGTCTGGTCATCTCCTTTGCCCCCTACGATTTCAAGGACATCCTCCTGGTGAACAAACATGTGGAGGCCTTGCTCGGTTGCTCCATCAGGGACATCCGCAACGGCACGACCCACCTTTTCGATTTTGTCCATCCCGATTTTCTCCAAGACGTCGTCGCGTTCTACGCCAGATTTCCCGACGAAACCGAAAACGACTGGATGGAATACATCCTCGTGGGCAAGGACAAGCAGAACAAATGGGTGCGGGATACCGGCAACACCCTGTATGTGGAAAAGGGATTCGGCATGCCCCGCCGGGTCGACCATACCATCGTGGACATCACGGATCAGAAACGCAGGGAAGCCGAACTCGAGGCCGAAAGGACCAAGCTGAACAGCATCATCCAGAACAGCACGGACATGATCTACAGGACCACCACGGAAGGCTGTTTTCTCGAACTCAATCCGGCAGGCAGGAAGATGTTGGGGATTCAGGGCGGGATTCGAGAGCGAAAAATTCAGGAATTCTATCTGAACCCGGGCAAGAGAGATATGTTGCTCGACCGTATCACCCAAAACGGCCAGGGCCAGCAGGTGGCCAAATGGAAAACCGATTCGGAAACGATCATCGACGTGGTCATAAACGCGGTTCCCGAGACAGACATGACCGGCACGATCCTTTCGTACCAGGGCATCGTGCACAATGTCACCTACGCCCTGAACATGCAGAAGATGGAATCGGTCAAAAAAATCAGCGGAGGGTTGAGCGACAAGATCAACACCCCGCTGATGACCATCGGCATGAATATCGGACTGCTGCAGGAGATGATCGGGGAAGGAGATATGGATGCTGCGGAGTTCGCATCCTGCCTCGACCTCATGCAGCAGGCCTACGAACAGATTCTCGATCCCCTGAGAACCGTCCGTCACGAATACTGGAATATCAGAGAGGTGTCAGACGGAACCGGGGGAACCATCTATGAAAACCAGGAGGACGAAAAAAAAACGTTGTCCAGTCCTGAAAAATAGTTGTCA
>CAYWJL010000410.1:0-2687 GCA_964458145.1 uncultured Desulfovibrionales bacterium
ATGGTCCCCTTCAACCTGGCCATGGGATTACTCCTGGTCTTTCTCGCACGCGCACTGGGTGCCATGTACCTGGTAAACAACATCCGCCATAAAGGCATCGAAGAAAATGCCCGGTCCGCAGCCTTCCGGAATTTTCTCTGCCTGGTGCCCTTTCTGCTCTATATTCTCTATAGCCTGCTGACCATGCAGGGATTCGCCCTGGACCCGGCCACCGGAATCATCTCTCTGGAAAAGGGCAAGTACTTTGCCAATCTCATGGCCATGCCCGTGGTCATGCTCCTGCTCATGGCGGGCATTCTGCTCATTGCCGGAGCCGCCGTGATCACCGGGTACACAGACAAGCGAATGGGCATCTGGCTGGCAGGACCGGGAACGGTGTTCACCTGCCTGGCCATCTTCTTCCTGGCTGGGTTCAACAACACGGCGTTCTATCCTTCTATCTATGATCTGCAAAGCAGCCTGACCATCTACAACGCCTCCAGCAGCCACTACACCCTCACGGCCATGTCCTATATCGCCCTGGCCGTACCCTTTGTCCTGGCCTATATCGCCTGGGTGTGGAAACTTATGGATACCAAGAAGTTGGATGCGTCGGAGTTCGAGGGGGAAACGGCCAAAGAATTGTATTAGGGGGGAAGTGCACAGTGCACAGTGCGCAGTGAGCAGGAAAGACGCCGGCACTGCTTCCGAATAGGAGCACCCAAACCCACGCGTCCACACCACCCCGTAGGGGCACGGCGCGCCGTGCCCTGTTTGAACGAACCCCGGGAGGCGAGTGCAAACAATCCTTCATCGCCCCGGGCATGTTCACCGACCAACACGACAAAAAGGAGACCACCATGACAGCCGTATTGCTCATCGGATGGGTGATTCTCATCGCTGCCTCGTACAAGGGAGCGGAACTCATCCTCAAAAAAACCGATCTGCTGTAACCCGAGGCCGGGCCTCACTCATCGCTTCAACGCCCGGACAGCTTGTATCCATAATTAAAGGGGCACCCTTGCGGGTGCCCCTTTTGTTGCTACATGGACAGAAAACCCAAATGACGGCATACAGACCTTTGGCAGAACGTCATCCCGGACTTGATCCGGGATCTTGAGGGATGGGGCCGAGACATGGTCATCCCGACAAAAGTCTCCATATCGTCCAAGATCCCGGCCTTCGCCGTGATGACGCGTTGTATTTGCAAGCCGCCCAAGAACAGAATATATATTCTTTTCGAGTCCAAAACCACATCTCAATCTATCAAAATTTCCGCGAACCTGGTCGCAGCGCACCTGCCCCTCACTTCATCCCTCACGAGACCCCATGACCACATCGCCCTCCCCCATCCGTTTCAACCGCCTGGAACTGGCCGGTTCCCTGGGCGACCTGGGAACCCTTCTCCCTCTGGCCATCGGGATGATCATGGTCAACGGGCTGTCCACCTCGGGAGTCTTTTTTGCCATCGGCCTCTTCTATGTGGCCGCGGGCATGTATTATCGCGTCACGGTTCCGGTCCAGCCCATGAAGGTCATTGGCGCGTATTCCATCGCCATGGGACTCGCACCCTCCCAGATCACTGCATCCGGACTTCTGGTGGCCCTGGTGCTTCTGACCATCGGCCTCACAGGGGCCGTCAACCTTATCGGCAAGTACACTCCCAAAGCGGTCATTCGGGGGGTCCAACTGGCCACGGGCACCCTGCTCATGGCCCAGGGGGTCAGGTTCGCCTTCGGCACCACATCTTTCCAGATCATGGAAGGGGCTCGTGAACCCTATCTGATCATCCAGAACCTGGGCATCCTTCCCATCGGCCTGCTCATCGGGACCGTGGGCATGGGGCTTACCCTGTGGTTCCTGAACGACAAACGCTTTCCCGCGGGCATACTGGTCATTCTCTTCGGCCTGCTCACCGGACTCTTCTTCGGCACCCATGAAGGATTCGGCCACATCCAATGGGGACTGCATCTTCCTGAATGGCTGCCTTTCGGATTCCCCACGGGAGCCGACTTCTCCCTGGCCCTCATCACCCTGGTCCTGCCTCAGATCCCCATGACCCTGGGCAATGCGGTGGTGGCCAATGCGGATCTCTCCCAGGAATATTTCGGCCCTGGTTCCCGTCGGGTGACCTACAAGGGACTGTGCATCAGCATGGGCCTGGCCAATCTGTTCAGTTTTCTCGTGGGCGGCATGCCCCTGTGCCACGGTGCCGGAGGTCTGGCCGCCCACTACCGATTCGGCGCCCGCACGGCCGGGTCCAACCTGATGATCGGCACCCTGTTCATGGGCCTGGCCCTTTTTCTGGGGACCCACGCCATCGCCCTGGTCCATCTCATTCCCTTTGCCGTTCTGGGCGTGCTCCTCGTCTTTGCCGGAAGCCAGCTCGCCATGACCATCATCGACGTCAAAGCCCCTCAGGATCTCTTCGTTGTCGTGGTCATGCTCGGCATCACCCTGGCCTCCAACCTGGCCGTGGGATTCGGGGTGGGCATCGTTCTGGCGTACGCGTTACGCTCGGGAAAACTGGCCGTCTGAGCCTCAACAGGATGGCAGGGAAACATGCATATCCATGACGCACCTCAACACAGGTCTGGTTGAGGTTCCATCTCACCATTTCCCCAACCCATACATCATCCCGGAACACAGGCACGGCACATTTGTTCTTGTACAAGTACCTGGAATAGAGTGGCCGGCTTGCCCCGTTC
>CAYWJL010000411.1:0-2676 GCA_964458145.1 uncultured Desulfovibrionales bacterium
AAAATGCTGAGAAAAGATGAACTCCTTGAAATCAAGGAGATCTTGATCGAGATGATCCCCTCCTTCTGGGGATCCATCATGGCCCGGGTCCGCCTTGCCTTGCAGCCATCCCCTCGACCGCCCCGAACGAACATTGTCCTTCTGCCCTGCACCCCAAACGGACTCATCGTCCCGGAACTGGCCCGGGCCTTTGAAAAAATCGGTTTGAAGCCCCTGCTCATCCCCGAAGATCTTGCAACGGATCAACTCACCGACCTCCTCGCCCGCATCTCCCCCACACTGTTTGTAAGCCTCAATATGGCCGGCCTCGACAGCCATGGAAGCCGGTATCATATCATTAAAGAAGCAGGCACGGATGTCGTGGCCTGGATGGTGGACAACCCCTTCCATATCCTGAGCAAATGTCAGGGAAACTTCTGGAAGGACATCCCCATGGGCGTGACCGACGACTGGTTCATCGAACCATTGAAGAAACTCGGCGGCAAACCGTTTCACCTCCCCCTGGCGACGGACCCGCATCTTTTCAAGCCATCCTATAAGCACGAAAACGTTGACACGCCCCCACTGGTCACCTTTGTGGGCAGAACATCCTTCCCCCGCAAGCAAGGCTTCTTTGCCGGCGCGTCCGTGGACCAACACCTTCTTGAAGCAGCCCGCCAGGATATCATCCAAGGCCAACGCCGGGATGTTTCCTGGTGGATCGACCGACTCGGCGTCACTGAGTTCTGGCCCGGACACGCAGTCCGCAACGCCGGACTCGGAGCCGAGGAAACCGCCCTGGCATGGCGAAAGGCCTGCCTCGAACAAGCGGCCGCCTGCACCGACCTGACCATTGTCGGCGACGCAGCATGGAAAACCCACCTGTCCCACCCCTTCACCCTCCACCCCCTCCTGGACTACTACGGCCCCCTCAGCGCATGGTACACCAAAGCCGCCATCACCCTGAACATGACCAGCATGCTCCTGCCCCGCGGCCTGACCCAGCGCCACTTCGACGTCTGGGCATCAGGGGGATTTCTCATCACCGACACCACCCCCGGCCAAACCATCTTCCCCAAAGAACTCTGCGCCCCCATCTCCTTCAAGTCTCCGGCAGAAATCCCGGCCCTGATCAACCGATTCACCCACGAATCGCGAGAGAAAACCGACCTGCGAACCGCATGGCAAACCGAAATCCTCGCCCACCACACCTACGACCACCGCGTCCAAAAAATTCTTGATATCCTCAACAAATAATCGTAAAGGCACGTCTTCACATCCGGGGGCGTAGCTCAGCTGGGAGAGCGCAGCGTTCGCAACGCTGAGGTCGAGAGTTCAATCCTCTTCGCCTCCACCAAATAAAACGGGCACTTAGAGAAAAATCTAAGTGCCCGTTTTTCGTGTGTGCACATACGTTGTCCATCCAGTTGGATACTCGGTTTTGGAAAACAACAAAAAGCCGCAAATTCTCTTGCGCCATCTATGCTAAAAGGGATAGCTACGGCTTGTATTTCGTAATGGTTCACAAAAATCAAAAATATGGGACAGAACTCAACAGAACCAGCGACATGTTCCCACAGATAAACGGGATGACTCTATGAGTGAACAAACATCTCCCAATGTATATGTACTTGCCGGGCCCAACGGCGCGGGCAAGACGACATTTTCATCCGAGTTTTTACCGGACTTTGTTCATTGCCGGGAATTTCTCAACGCCGATCTCATTGCAGCAGGCCTCTCACCCTTTGCTCCCGAGACACAAGCCATGCGTGCCGGTCGCCTGCAGCTGACACGGATCAAGGAACTGGTACATAAGGGCCACAATTTTGCGTTTGAGACCACCCTTTCCGGTCGGGGATATGTCCGTCTTCTGAAGCAGATGAAAATCAAGGGGTACCGGGTTGCCTTGTTTTTCCTCTGGCTACCCAGTGCAGAGACTGCCTGCGAACGGGTCCACAGCCGCGTGGCCCAGGGTGGACACAATATTCCTGTGGAAATCATCATCAGAAGGTACCATTCGGGCTTGAAAAATCTCTTTACGCTTTACAGGCCAATCGTGGATATCTTGCAAATCTACAACGCTGCCACTCTCCCTCCAAAACTTCTGCTCCACGAGGCAGACCAGCAGACAAAATTCTTTGACAAAAATCTTTTCAATACAATCCGCCGGCAGGCAGGAGCATAATCATGGAATCTCTTTCCGACTACGCTGATAACCTTGCCCATAAGGCAGACGCCGCATTTTTACAGGCATCGAAAAAAGTGATCAAAAAAGCCCGGGATACGGGAACATATATTGTCATATGGGAAGACGATCAGATCAAGAAATTGTCTCCTGATGAAATGGAAGAAAGGCTTAAAGAAAAAGAGCGAGAAGATCGAAGGCAAAGATAGGCAGAAGCTCGAAGAAACGGCCTGTGGCCTTACCCTCTGCCTGACGTCTTCAGCCTTCAGCCTACCGCAGCAAGTCTGAAGCAGGCTCCCCGCCGCTGAAGCACCCGTCTGTAAAATTTCCATCCACGCATACCACAACGAGACCACATCATGAACCTCCCCATCAACATCAAAGATCTCTTTACCGGCAAAATAGTTGAGTGGGAACGCCTGGAATTCAAAGCAGGCTGGAACCCCGAGGATATCCTTCACACCCTGTGCGCCTTTGCCAACGACGTTCACAAGCTCGGAGGCGGATACATC
>CAYWJL010000412.1:0-390 GCA_964458145.1 uncultured Desulfovibrionales bacterium
GTTACCCGATTCGACATGCAGCATAACGTCACGCTCAAAGGCCCCCCGGGTGTCTGCCTGAAAATTTTCCGCACCTGCGCCCGTGATCGTCACGGCCGCCTGATCGTCATTGCTCCCCTTGTACACGGCCGTTGGCGCGACCGTAAGCCATGTACCGATGCTCACATTCTCGTTGTTTTCTGAAGAACCCGTAACCTCATAGCCGTCACGCAAAGAAACAACGACCCCTTCACCGAGATCGAGATCGGTATGCCCTGCTGCTATTTTATCAACTACCCAGGTAGCCCCCCCGTCACGGGTATATCGATAGTCGATCTCATCAGTCCCAGTCGTCCCCGTTGTGCCATCTCCAAGAAATTGCACCTTCACGGACGTATCGCTCGTCCCTGT
>CAYWJL010000412.1:400-2671 GCA_964458145.1 uncultured Desulfovibrionales bacterium
ATACTTGGCTTCGTCGACACTGTCAGAAGCAATCGTTCTGTCTTCAAGGAACTGCACCTTCACGGACGTGTCGCTCGTCCCGGTGATGGATTCCACATACGGGTCCACGGATCCATCCTTGTCATAGACCATGAGCCCTGTTTCATAGGCCTTCCCGTTCACATTCTGTCCGGCAAAGATGCTCTGTCCGCCGAAGCTGGTATTGGCGATACTGACCATCTGTTCGAAAAGCTGGCGCATGTTATAGGAAAGAATTTCCCGGTCGCTTGCCGTCAGCGTACCCGTGGCCCCCTGTTCGGCGATCTCCTTGGCCCGGGTTATGAGGTCACTGGCCTGGACCAGAGTGTCATCGGCGAGTTTGAGCCATCCCGTGGCAGTATCCATATTATCGAGGTACTGGTCCAAACTGGCCAGCGAATCCCTGTAGTTAAGGATCCTGGCGGTTCCCAGAGGGTCGTCCGAAGGCTTGTTGACCTCTTTTTGGGATGCGGCCTTGTTGTTGATGTCCATGAGATCCGTTGTTGCCTGATTCATATTCGTCAGGAAATTGGCATACATGGATTGCTGGCTGACCCGCATGGGATTCTCCTTAATTCTTCATGGCAAGCAGGGTATCGAACATCTGATTGGCCGTGGTGATCAGCTTGGCCGCTGCCGAATAGGATTGCTGAAATTTGATGAGATTGCTCATTTCCTCGTCAAGATTGACTGCGGAAACCGAATCCTGCCGGGCCTTCAAATCATCGGCCAGGCTTTGCTGATAATTGAAATTGAACTCGGATCTGGCCGTATCCGCTCCGATACCACTCACCAGCGCGGAATAGTAATCCTGCAGAGTCTGGTTGCTCGTCTCGCCCGCAAAGGTGGAGAACGAGATCCCGGTATACTGCAGGGCGGCAATGTCCTGAGCCACGGTATTGTTCCCCGAATCCATACTACCGGTTGCGTCCAGCTGACCGGCGTTCATATAATCAAGATTGCCGGCAACCACAGAATTTATTGCCAGTGTGGAGGCATCCGAACCCTCGAGATAGGTATTGATACCAAGACCGGCCAAAAGCCCGGTGGAGTCCGACCCAAAGGAAAAAGACGATCCTGATTCCGCCTGAATAGAAAGCGTGCCTCCCTGGATGGATGCTGAAAGCCCGTCGATCTCATCAAACGCCTTTCTCACATCTTCAAGGGAGTGCGTCGTGGGGTCGAAATTTTCCGTGACCTGGGTGGAAGAATTGAAATCAAGGACCGATATGACACTCTCCCCGGTATCCGTGTCGTGCACGCTCACCGACAGGTTGCCCGCCTGCAGGTTGTCGTAAAAGGCCAGTCCCGATCCTGGGCTCCCGAGTGCGGCGGTTTTATTGGTCACATCATACGTTCCCGACACATTGGTAAAAGCGCTCAAGCCGCTTCCCTGGGAATGGATGGAGTTGATTTCCCAGACAAGACCCTTGGCAAGGGCGTCGAGACGTTCCTGGTACCCGCCCACATAATCGTCACGAAATGCCAGGTTCCCGCCAAGGCTTCCGCCGGTGATGCGGGACGTATTGGCCTGACCGTTCACGTAAACCTGGGGGGTGATATTGGTGGTCATGGTATCACCGCCGTCCCAGTAGCCGCCGTTTTTGGGAACGATGGTGAACATGTCGCCCTGGGCGAGATCGTTTGAGGGAGCAAGGTTCATGGCATCTGCCTGACCGAACCAGAGTTCGAGCTCGCCACCGGGCAGACTGACCCTGCTATTGTAACTTTGGGCCTCGAACTCACGAATGGTGCCATCATCGTTGGTCAACCAGGTCCGCCCCCCGTCCAGAGAGACATTGAACATGGCCTGGGTCTCTGTGGGATCATTGGGATCGGCGTCCACAGTGCCCCCGGTGGCCACTTTTATGGTATACTCATAGCTGGACGACCCGGTGAAATAGATCTGCCCGTCATCACCGAAATCCGATCCGTCGGTCAGATGGGCACTGGCCTTGGGACCCTGAACCTCCAGAGAAAAATGGGAACTCCCGTCAACCAGGGTCTGACCGCCTCCCGTGATGATGGTCAGATTTCCGGCTCCGTTGTCGATGCACTTGATATCGAGCTTGCCGGCAAGTTCCCTGATCTTGAGATCCCTCTGGTCCATGGAGACGTTGGCGTTGACACCCGGCTGCTCACTTGTCTGAATCTCGGTATTGAGCTCGGCAATCTGGGTAAGAAGATTGTTGATATCATCGACTTCGGACGCGATGACATCGTCTATCCGTGACTCGAGAGCATCGAGATCAT
>CAYWJL010000413.1:0-1503 GCA_964458145.1 uncultured Desulfovibrionales bacterium
GTCTGGTATCAGGGTATGCCGACGCCACCGGTAAGTACTTTGCCAAGGAATACGATGTCGCCGCCGAGTCTTTCCGCGCCAATCTCCGTTTCTCCTGTCTCCTGTCTCCTGTCTCCGTTTCTCCTGTCTCCATTTTTTTCTCTTTACTTTGCAAAAGCATTTTGGGTATTCTTTGTAATAAAATCAGAAAATCCGGACTTTGAATCAAGGAGACCTTTCATGGAACGCCACCTTCTGCTTACGGTCAACGCCTATCACAGCCACCAGCATGCCTCTCGTTTCGCCAACTATTTCCTCAAGGGGGACACCAATACCCGACTGACCCTCTTCTACGTCGCGCCCAATCCGCATATGAACGTGGATCTCACCCGGGACGCCATGAGCAATATCAACGAGGCCGATACCCTGGCCGCGACCTACAAACGCAAGGGCAACCAGGCATTGGCCAGGGCCAGGAAGCTGCTTATCGACAACGGATTTCCCAAGGACAAGATTGAGACCAAACTTCAGCTCAAGAATTTCGGAACCGTCATGGACATCATCCAGGAGGCGGAAAAAGGATACTATGACGCTGTCCTTCTGGGACGAAGGGGGTTGTCCATGTTCGAGGAACTGGTGGACGACAGCATCAGCAAACACATCCTGCGCGAGGACATCAATTTTCCCCTGTGGATCTGCAAGGAACCCGAGGCGGGCCGCAAGAATGTCCTCCTGTGCGCCGACGGGTCCGAAGAAAGCCTGCGCGTGGCCGACCATGTGGGCTTCATGCTCGCCGAGTCGGACCGCCATGAAGTGACCCTGTTCCACGTCTGCGACAAGGACCAGAAAAAGATCGACATCTCCTTTGATGCAGCCCGCACAGCCCTGGTCGCCGCCGGATTCCCCCTGGAAAAAATCAACGAAAAAGTGGACCGCTGCGGCAACGTGGCCCAGACCATCCTCGATTACGCCCTGTCCAACAACTACGCAGCCATCGCCATGGGCACCACCGGCGCCGGCCAGAAATACCTCAAAAGCATCTTCATGGGCTCGGTGTGCATGACCATCTTCAAATCCCTGAGCAAAGTGTCGCTCATTGTGAGTCGATAAATAAGTGCGCAGTGCAAGGGAGTGCGCAGTGCACAGTTCACAGTGCGCAGTACGCAGTGCACAGTGCGCAGTTGGTGCGTCAATCGCGTCTGAATATATCACCACGAATCACAAAACCGTAGAGACAAGGCATCCCCTGTCTCTACAATGAACCAAAAAAACGCACACCAATAGTCCCCGAACCAGTCCACCATTACCACCACCCCATGCCGTTCCTGCGCACTGCGCACTGTGCACTGCGCACTCTTTTACCCCTTAACCCTTAAAACTTAACCCTTAAAAAACACCCATGCCATCCGAAACCACCGGCACCGTCATCTCCATCCGAGGGAGCATCGTGGACCTCCGATTCCCGGGTCCTCTCCCCCCCTTGTGGGCCATTGCCTCCACCCGGGAGGAACCGGACGTCGTTCT
>CAYWJL010000413.1:1513-2668 GCA_964458145.1 uncultured Desulfovibrionales bacterium
AAATAGTATTGCCCGCAAGCATGTGGGTCTGGGTCACCGGAACCATGGCGGGTACACCCAGGGGTTGGCCATCGGCCAGGAAGTGGTCACCACGGGAGAGCCTCTGTGCGTACCCGTGGGCAAGGAAACGCGGTCCAGGATGCTCAATGTCTTTGGTCGGTGCATTGACGGTCTTCCCGAGATCACGACCCGAAAAACAGCGAGCATCCACAACAAACCCATTGCCCTGGGTCTGCGGACAACCGGGAACGAGGTCTTTGAGACCGGTATCAAGGGGATCGATGTGCTGGTTCCCCTGGAGCGGGGCGGCAAGGCCGGGCTGTTCGGCGGTGCCGGGGTGGGGAAGACCGTGGTCATCACCGAACTCATCCATAACATGGTGGGTCAACACGAGGGGGTCAGCATTTTCTGCGGGATTGGCGAACGCTGCCGCGAGGGCGAGGAATTGTACCGGGAGATGAAGGATGCCGGTGTGCTGGACAACACGGTCATGGTCTTCGGCCAGATGAACGAACCCCCCGGGGCCAGATTCAGAGTCGGCCATACCGCCATGACCATGGCCGAACACTTCCGAGACACGGATAAACAGGATGTGCTCCTGCTCATAGACCATATTTTCCGGTTCATCCAGGCCGGTTCCGAGATATCCGGTCTCATGGGCCAGATCCCTTCACGGCTGGGATACCAGCCCACCATGGGCACGGAACTGGCGGGTCTTGAAGAGCGCATCAGCAGCACCCGGGACGCGGCCATCACCTCCATTCAGGCGGTGTACGTGCCTGCCGACGACTTCACCGACCCTTCGGCCGTGCACATTTTCGGTCACCTTTCGGCCTCCATTGTCCTGTCCCGCAAACGGGCCGGCCAGGGGCTCTTTCCGGCCATCGATCCCCTGGAGTCCAGCTCCAAGATGCCCAGCCCGGGCATCGTGGGCAGACGGCATTACGACATCGCCCAGGAGATCCGCAAAACCCTGGCCACGTACGAGGAACTCAAGGACATCATCGCCATGCTCGGCCTCGAAGAACTCTCCAAGCAGGACAGGGCAACGGTCTTCCAGGCCAGACGGCTGGAACGATTCCTGACCCAGCCCTTTTTCACCACCGAACATTTCACCGGCCGGTCGGGCAAACTGGTGTCCACCCAAGAGGCCCT
>CAYWJL010000414.1:0-2666 GCA_964458145.1 uncultured Desulfovibrionales bacterium
AAAAATTCTCGTGCCGACTCAATACAACTCATGTTTCCAAACTGGTTTTGGTTTAATCCTGACCGGCAAAAATATCGAGGGTCTTGCGAATCTGCTCGGGGAACATCAACCCCTTGTGGGTCCAGCCTTTTTTGCCATTTTTCTTGTAGAATACAAGCGTGGGCAGGGCCACGATCTCCTTGAATCCATACGCATATTCTTCGGGAACCCGATAAATCTCATATTCAAAACCGGCCATTTTCATGAACACATCGAGCTGCCTGGTGTCCTTGTCAAAGGAAACGCCTATGATCCTGACCTTGTCCCGGGGGTATGTGGCATGGATTTCATTGAGTGCCGGGATTTCCTGCCTGCAGGCACTGCACCAGGTCGCCCAGTAGGAAACAAGGGTGACCTTCCCCGTGTCGGCCTCGATCATGGCGTCCAGATCCTGCCGGGAAATGGTCTTCACCTCAGAAGCCCAGGCCGAACCGGTCACGGCTCCCATCATCACGGCAGTCAGCAACAGCATAGTAACCATGAACATCTTCGTTCGTGTGGACATTCCCCGTTCCTCCATCTGAACCTTTATACGTTCAAATCGTGGCCGCAAAGACGTTGGGCCACCCTGACGGCAGACACCGCGTCCTCGGAATAGCCGTCCGCCCCTATACGATCGGCAAAGGCCTGGGTGACGACGGCCCCGCCCACCATGACCTTGCAGTCGATGCGTTTTTCCTTGAGCAGATCCACGGTATCCTGCATCCGGGTCATGGTGGTGGTCATGAGGGCGGAAAGCCCCACGATCCGGGCTCCACTGTCCTCCACGGCCTGAACGATGGTGGCCGCCGACACATCCTTGCCCAGATCGATGACATCGAATCCATGATTTCTGAGCATCAGGCAGACGATATTCTTGCCGATATCGTGGATATCCCCTTCCACCGTGGCCATGACGACCCGGGTTTGTTCCTCGGCCCCGTCCTTTTCAAGATAGGGCTTCAATACATTGAACCCCTTCTGCATGGTCTCGGCCGACCGGAGCAGCTGGGGGAGAAAAAATTCCCGGCGCTCATATTTTTCCCCCACGACCGTGATGCCGGGGATGAGCTCCTTGTTGACCACGTCAAAGGGATCCGCACCGTCCTTGACCGCAGCAAGAACCATCTCCTCGATGGCGTCCTTATCTCCCTTGATCACGGCCCGTTCGATGGGACTGCCACCCACGTCGGCCGAATCGTTGCCCGGCTTCTGAGAAACCGGAGCCGTGCCGCCCCCGGGTTTCCAATCGGAAAATTTCGCGATGAAGGATGCCGCCTGAGGATCACGCCCCAGGAGCACCTCGCTGGCTGCCAGGGCCTCCTGGATACGGGCGGAGTTGGGATTGGCAATAAAGGCCCCCATGCCCGCGGCCATGCACATGGTCATGAAATGGGTATTGAGAAGTTCCCGGGCCGGAAGGCCAAAAGAAATATTGGAAAGCCCCATGACCGTGGTCAGCCCCAGGGATTCCCGGCAATACCGGATGACATCGAGACAGGCTCTGGCTGCCATGGGCTTGGAGGAGACTGTCAGGGCCAGGGCATCCACCAGAATGAGTCGCCTGGGGATGGACAGGGAATCGGCCTGTTCCACGAGCTCGTCGATGATGGCGATGCGTTCCTCGGCCTTGACCGGGAGCTTGCGCCCCTTGAGGGGCAGAAGGATGAATGGGGCTCCGTAATCCCTGCACAGGGGACCGAGACGCTCCATTTTGCCGGGTTCGCCGCTGATGGAATTGATGAGAGGAGATCCGGGATAGACGTTCAAAGCCTCGATGACGGCCTGTTCGTCGCTGGAATCGATGCACAGCGGGGTCTGGACCTGAGACGCCAGTTCGCGAACGAGAATGGGCAGAAGCTCCTTTTCATCCACCATGGGAGCGCCCACGTTCACGTCCAGAGCGCCGACACCAATGTCCACCTGCTCATTGGCCAATTCCAGAGCCCGGGCAATCTCCCCGTTCTGGAACTGGGCGATGAGATCCTTCTTGCCCGTGGGATTGATGCGTTCCCCGATGATCCGGCTGGGATACTCGAAACCCAGGGGCAGTGAGATGGACCGCGAGGTCAGAACGACACAGGGGTAGGAGGGTTGTTCGACAAGTTCCGGAGTGATGGACGCGGTTTCCGCCACAAGGGCCCGGATATGATCCGGCGTGGTGCCGCAGCAGCCGCCCACGCATTGCACCCCGGCGCGAACGAATTCCCGGGTCTGCAGGGCAAAGGCTTCCGGTTCCAGCCGAAAAACCGTCTTGCCGTCCACCAGCTCGGGAAGCCCGGCATTGGGTTCCACCAGAAGCGGCGTCCGTGTGCCTGCGAGCATACCTCGAGCGACCACCAGGAGTCCTTCGGGACCGGCACTGCAATTGGTAGCCACGATGTCCACGCCCATGTTTTCCACGGTGTCGCGAAACACCGAGGGAGTGGTTCCGGTCAGGCTGACCCCGTCTTCAAAGGTCATGGAGATGCCCACGGGAAGATCACAGACATTGCGCGCGGCAACCACAACGGCCCGGGCCTCGGCCAGGTCGAAATGGGTTTCTCCGAGAATGAGATCCACGCCGCCGGCAACCAGCCCCCGGATCTGTTCTTCAAAGGCATGCACAAGCTCTCTGAAGGTCACGTCCCCCAGAGGTTCGATCATCC
>CAYWJL010000415.1:0-1067 GCA_964458145.1 uncultured Desulfovibrionales bacterium
GGATACGGGAGACGGGAGACAGGAGGCCGGAGACAGAATCAAAAAATGCGTCATCCCGGACTTGATCCGGGATCTCCCCCGGGTTTGGCATTGTTTGGACGTTTCAGTCACATCTCTGGCCTTCAAGATCCCGGCCTGCGCCGGGATGACGGTAAAAGGAAAATCCGTCTCGGCATGTGACACTCTTTTTCAGGATGTGACGATACCCATGCAGGGGCCTGCCCCTACGGGATATATCGCAGGAAAAACGATGATGGACATACAGGAATATCAGGATTGGTTCGTGGCCTATGCCGGGCGGTTCGGGCAGAAGGAGGCCAGGGATCAGGAAAATATCGATCTCAAGGTGGATCATTCCCTGCGGGTGCTGGCTGAGGCCCGGGGGATAACCGAGCATGAAGGGTTTGAACCCGAAGTTGCGAGGCTCGTGCATCTGTGCGCACTGCTCCACGATGTGGGGCGGTTCAGGCAGTACGATACCTATAAGACCTATTGTGATCCTCTGTCTGTGGATCACGGCGATCTGGGGCGGGAGGTGCTGGAATCCGAAGATGTTCTGGACGGGCTGGATAACGGAGACCGGACGATCATTCTCGAAGCGGTCAGGCTGCACAACAAGAAGGAATTGCCGGATGATCTGGGCGAGCCCTTGGCAATTATCACCCGGGCGGTGAGGGATGCGGACAAGCTCGATATCGTGCCGGTGGTTCTGGCCAAGGTGGCCCCGGGGGCTGTGGACAATCCGGTGATCCGGTTGGGCCTTGATCTCGATCCCGTGAGATTCACCCCCTCCGTCTTCGATCAGGTGTCGGCCCGGGAGATGGTCGAGTACACGTCCATGCGCTTTGTGAACGATTTCAAGCTGCTTCTTGTTTCCTGGTCCTACGCTTTGAGTTTTGCATGGACCAGAAGGCAGGTGCTTGCGCGGGGGTATCTGGACCGGCTTTTTGAGCTTCTGCCGGGCGATGATCCCTTTGTTCGGCTGCGCGAGGGACTTGTCAGGGATCTAAAGGTCGGGATCGCGGACAAGCAGCCAGAGTAACCGGTCCAGGGTGGTGAGGATTTCC
>CAYWJL010000415.1:1077-2661 GCA_964458145.1 uncultured Desulfovibrionales bacterium
AAAACGGCCGAACAGCCTGCTGCGTTCGGTTTCCTGTCTGGGGCACCCGCTGGTTGCGGGCGAGGAGTTGCCTTCGGTTGCAAGGACGAGTCGTTCGTGCATGAGATAGGCGCATACCTGGGTGGTGAATTGCGAGGCCAGGGCAACGCACTCTGGGCCTGCCTCGTGCCAATAGGTCCGTGCCTGGGATGTCGGGCTGCAGGCCAGGGCCTCTCTGACCATGGCATAGAGAAAATTGATCTGCGAGCCCGGAATGCCCCGTCGCCAGCCAAGGAGCCAGGGCAGCCGCCAGGACATGAGGAAATTGTCCCGGGCCAGGGTGATGATGGTTTCAAGGCATTCCCGAAGTTCCAGAAGTTCCCGGTTGGGCCAGCTGACATCACGTCGGGCAATGTCCCAGACGGGCGATGATTTTTCCGGGATCACGAGACCGGGCGTGCGTTCTTCAAGAAGCCGGGCCAGAAGGTGGTTGGCCTGGTGCGAGTCCGGGGTTTCCAGGTGGACATAGCCAAGGACAAAGGACCCCTTGCCGTAATCGCCCCCGATGAGGCACGGCTCACCCTTGAGGGGCGCAGGATCGAGCTTGATGCCGTAGATGGATTCCCATGCTGCCAGGTCCGAGGCGGGGCATTGGCCCAGGTTCAGATCCGCGGCCCAGAAGTCCCTGGCAGGTCGTTCGTACCGGGCAAGAACCCGGACCGTTTCGTCATTTTCAGGGCCGTCGAGCTGGGCGGGCCACCAGGCCGGGAGTTTCAGCCGCCGTTCTCCAGGGGTTGCAGGCGCAAAGACCCTGGTATAAAGGTGTCCGCTGAAATTGGGCACGCGCTCCTTGTAGGGTTTCTTGCCCCAGGCGCAAAGGCCCAGATTTTTGTGTTCACCGTCATGGCGAAGACCGAGTCCGGCCCCCCCGCAGAACCCCATATAATGACCGCCCTTGGTGAGGTAGTCCCGGATGGCCTGTCTGCCCGTTCGCCCGAGTTTTTTGGATTTGAGCCTGGCCCATCCTCCCGGCACCATGAGCACTGATGGAGGAGATTTTTCAAGCAGGCCCTCGCGAATCTGGGACGTCTGAACGATGCTCAGAGGCAACTGCCAGGCGCTCAATGTGTGCCTGAGCAACAGTCCCCAGAGATGGGATTCGTCCCAGAGCATGAAGATGCGACCCGTGTTTGTATGCATGTTGCCGGTGATACCAAGAGGTTGCCCCGGGAGCAAGGGAGACGGGGTAGGATAAAAGGATATATGATATACGATATAGGATACAAGAGACGACAGAAGACGGGAGACCGGAGACACGTAGGGGTAGATTCCATATCTGCCCTTGAAGGCAACAGGAAGAACTGGAGAACCGGAGACGGGAGACGGGAAACCGGAAAACAGGCCCCTCCGTAGGGGCAGATTCCATATCTGCCCTTCTTCTGACCCATTTGATTTTTAGATTGTTTTTTCGATAACGGAGTGATCATGGCAGAAAATGCATTGCCCAAGGGCTACGAGCCCGCAGATGTCGAGGCCCGATGGCTTGCGTACTGGGAGGAGACCAAGACCTTCACCCCCGACCCCGAGTCCGAGAAAGACCCCTAC
>CAYWJL010000416.1:0-1689 GCA_964458145.1 uncultured Desulfovibrionales bacterium
AGGGTTACCAGGGGCTTGTGGGATAGTGTTTGGTGTCTGCCTAAATTGTAGCGGGACGATGGTCAAGGGTGAGGCGTGAGGCGTGAGGGGTGGAGGGAACCTTTATCCTTATGGCTTTGATCACCATGGGGAGGATGCCGGCAACGATGGTGTCCACGCCTGCGGGACTGGGGTGGAGGCCGTCGTCAAGGGTGAGCTTGGGGTTGCCGAGGACGCCTTTGAGAAAATCGGGATACAGGGGGACGTCGAATTGGCCGGCCAGGTCCGTGAACATGGCTGCAAATTTGCGGGCGTAGTCGGGACCGAAATTGCCCGGTGGGGTGATGCCGCACAGGAGGACCCGGGTTTTGTGATCGAGACAGGTTGCGATCATGGATGCAAGGTTGGCTTTTGTGATGGCCGGGTCGATACCTCGAAGGGCGTCGTTGGCCCCGAGTTCCAGAATGACCAGGTCGGGTTTGTCCGCCAGGGACCAGGCAAGTCGTGATCTGCCGCCTGTGGTCGTGTCTCCGGAAACACCGGCGTTGGTGACGCGGACATGACGGCCCTGCCTGATCAGGGCGGCTTCGAGTCGGGCGGCAAAGGACTGACTCGGGTTCAGGCGGTACCCGGCTGTCAGGCTGTCGCCAAAGGCGAGGATGTGCATGGTTTTTAGGCTGGAATCCTGCTTGACGATGGATCTTTCGGCTGATGCTCCAAGCATGAGGAGCGAACAGATCGCAAGCAGGAAGGCTTGGTGGGGTTTGGTAAGAATTTGTGGCATGGGTTCAATGCTTGTGGTTGTCCCCCTGGGTTAGGGACGTTGTCGAGTGAAGCCAGGACGTCAGGGGCAAGTCCGGTAATCCGGCTAATTGATATATCGGTTCGTGAGATAGGTCATGTTCGTTCTCCTGTTGATAAATTATAACCGGGAAGGAGGAGTGAGGCAAGTGTTCCCGACCTGCGACATCGATTCTTTCTCCTTGAGGTCAGCCCGTGACCAGGGTAGGTTGCAACATGTGCGTACCCCAATATTCCCGAAGGAGATGATTGATGAAAAGGCTGCCCATCGGTATTCAGACGTTTGAAAATTTGATCCAGGAAGGTTTTGTCTATGTGGATAAAACCAGGTTCGTTCATGAGCTGGCCACGCAGAGCAAGTATTATTTTTTGTCCCGTCCGCACCGGTTCGGGAAGAGTCTGTTTGTAAGTACCCTTGGGGCCGCTTTTCAGGGCAAGCGGGAACTGTTTGAAGGGTTGTATCTCCGGATGAGGGGGGAGGGCGTTTTTGGTTTTTCGTTTTTGGTAACGGCGGGAACAGCCAAAAAATAGAAACCAGCAACGAGAAACGGCTTTTTCCCACGGAACAGTTCTGCCCTTTAGGGTACACGGAAAAACACAGAAAAAAAGGCATTGGTCCGCCAAACAGTTTCTCCTTTTTGGAGCACACGAACGACGCGAAAACATGGATAGGATGGGAATGTATGTGCATTTCATCACTACAATAGATGGGCAACTCAAACATAAAGAGTAAACTTTTTTACACTGTGAAAACGTAGGAGATGCATATGAAACATTATACTGCGGTTGTAGAAAAATGTCATGATACCGGTATGTACGTAGGTTTTGTACCAGGATTTCCCGGTGCTCACTCCCAGGGAGAAACTTTGGATGAACTGAATATGACTCTGAAAGAGGTCATTGAGATGC
>CAYWJL010000416.1:1714-2660 GCA_964458145.1 uncultured Desulfovibrionales bacterium
TCGTGAAGTGGTAGTTATTTTGGAGCGGATGGGCTTTAAGGAAATTCGTCAAAAAGGATCGCATCTACAGTTTCGGCATTCTGATGGACGGGGAACAACAGTTCCTATACATGTAGGGAAAGATATTTCACCGATCCTGCTGCGCCAGATTGCAAAAGACATTCATGTACAAATTGATGATTTGTTGCAATATAAATAGGTAGCTGCTCAAGCCCTGATGCAAATGAGCGATGCAGGGAGTCAAGAAACATCCCATACATTCTGCAAGGATCACCATATGAACCCACCTGTTGTCGAACTCGAACATATTCATCTTTCACTGACCGGCCCAGGCGGCAGGGTCGATATTTTGCGGGGGATCGATCTCGTGCTTCCTGCAGGCGAGACCCTGGCCATTGTGGGGCCTTCGGGGTCGGGCAAGACCACGACCATGATGGTCATGGCAGGCCTCGAGCGGCCGAGCTCCGGTGAAGTGCGTGTTGCCGGGACCCGGCTGGACACCATGACCGAGGATGAACTCGCCCGGTTCAGGCGGGAGAACATGGGCATCGTGTTCCAGTCCTTTCATCTCATCGGTTCCATGACCGCCCTTGAAAATACGGCCCTGCCCCTTGAGTTTGCTCGCATGAGTCGTCCCTTGCAGCGGGCACGCGAGGCTCTGGACGCAGTGGGGCTGGCCGACCGGGCGCGTCATTATCCGGCCCAGCTTTCCGGGGGGGAGCAGCAGCGGGTGGCCCTGGCCCGTGCCTTTGCCACGCAGCCCAAGGTCATCCTGGCCGATGAACCCACCGGGAATCTGGATCAGGATACCGGCAAGCGGGTCATGCATACCCTGTTCGAGCTGCACAGGACCCATGGGACCGGCCTTGTTCTCATCACCCATGATCCGGGGCTTGCCGCGCTGTGTTCGAGAACGGTGCGCATGGTTTCCGGCACGATCCGGGAG
>CAYWJL010000417.1:0-2635 GCA_964458145.1 uncultured Desulfovibrionales bacterium
CCAAAAGCAACTGTTACCGCTGCTCCCTCTCGGGCCTGACGGGGTTGGCAGCGCTCCTGCCGCCCGACTTCACTCTGTGTCTGGGGATTCGATGGGATGAGAAACATCGAAGAAAAAAATGGCGGAGAGGAGAGGATTCGAACCTCCGGTACCCGGTTAGGGTACACACACTTTCCAGGCGTGCGCCTTCAGCCAGACTCGGCCACCTCTCCGCAACGGAAATGAGTAGCTATACAAAACCGATTCCCTTGGCAAGCAAAAAAACGGGAGAAATGAAAATTTTTTGGGTCATCCGGCAAAAGAGTACTTGTCACCAAACACGTTTCAATTGCTTGATTACGATAAGCTTTCGGATGAGAAGACCGTTCGGGAATTCTTGGTAACATATCGAATACGCGAACAATGTAGCCCCCCTCCCGTAGTTCAGGGAGGGGCTGGGGGAGGGTTTCAAACTGCTGGAAAAAGGCACCGATTATACGACCCGCCCCTAACCCCGCCCTTACCAGGGTGGGGGACTCATTTGTGCCATATTCGTACGGAGTTCCGACTGACGCGTTTTTGAGGGGCGACCCGCAAGAACCATGTTTTTGTCGGCTGAACCAAATTTTTCTCCTGTTTTTCGAATCAGCATGACATCGTGTGCCATGCACTGTGCCCTGCGCACTTCTCCCTAAATTCCCATGATATTGTACCCGGAATCCACATAGATGACCTCGCCCGTGGTGCCGGTGGAGAGATCCGAGGCCAGGTACAGAGCCGCCTTGCCCACGTCTTCCTGGGTGACGTTCCTGTGCAGGGGGGCGCGTTCCTCGATGGTGTGCAGGATGGTCTTGAAGCCCGAGATGCCCGATGATGCCAGGGTCTTGATGGGGCCGGCGCTCAATGCGTTGATCCGCACACCCTTCTGGCCGAGATCAGCGGCCAGGTAACGGACACAGGCTTCCAGAGTCGCCTTGGCCACGCCCATGACATTGTAGTTGGTGATCACTTTTTCCGAGCCGTAGTAGGTCATGGCCATGACCGATCCGCCCGGATTCATCATGGGTTCGAAGGCCTTGCACAGGCTGACCAGGGAATAGGCAGAGATGTTCTGGGCGAGGAGGAAGCCGTCTCTGGAGGTGTCGATGAACCTTCCCTTGAGATCCTCCCTGTTGGCAAAGGCCACCGAGTGGACCAGGATGTCGATATCTCCCCATTCTTCCTTCACCGTGTCGGCACATTGGGCCACATCCTCGTCACTGGTCACGTCGCATTTGACCAGCAATTCGGCTCCAAGCTCCTCGGCTATGGGATCGATGCGTTTCTTGATGGCCTCACCCGCATAGCTGAAGGCGAGTTTGGCCCCCTGTTCTTTCATCTGGGATGCTATGCCGTAGGCGATGCTTCGTTCATTGGCGATGCCGAAAATAAGAGCTTTTTTTCCTTGTAAAAGCATGAATCGTTCCTCGTTCAGTGGAATGGTAGATTGAGTGGTTGCTCAGTGAATGGATCCAAGAAAATCCGGGAAAGGCCTGGCCGTCCCCGGATTGTTGGCAGTATCAGATCAGCATGTAACGCGTGCATAAAGAACTTCAACACGCCCCGAACTACAGGTCAAGTTCTCGTCCTGTCAGCAGGCGGAAGGCTTCGAGATATTTTTCCTGAGTCTTGGCGATGACGTCTTCGGGCAGAGTCGGAGGGGGCGGGGTCTTGCCCCAGCCGGTTCCGGCCAGCCAATCCCTGAGATACTGCTTGTCAAAGCTGGGCTGTCCCTTGCCCGGCTCGTACCCCTGCTCCGGCCAGAACCTGGAGGAGTCGGGTGTCAGCACTTCATCGATGAGCAGAAGTTCCTTGCCCTGCAGGCCAAACTCGAACTTGGTGTCCGCAATGATGATGTCCCGCTCCCTGGCATAGGCAGAGGCCTGTTCGTAGATGGACAGGACCACCTCTTCGACCTTCTGGACCAATCCCTCGCCGGTCAGTTCCCTGGCCTTGCCCATGGTGATGTTCTCGTCGTGTTCGCCCAGCTCGGCCTTGGTGGACGGGGTGAACAGAGGCGTGGGGAGCTGCTGGGATTCCTTCAGATCTGCCGGGAGTTCGTAGCCGCAGACCTTGCCGGATTTTTGGTAGTCCTTCCATCCGGAACCGGTAATATACCCGCGGACAATGCACTCGATGGGCAGGGGCTTGGCTTTCTTGACCAGAACGGAGCGCCCTTCGAGCTGATCGGCATACGGGGCCAGGGGTGCGGGAAAGTCCTTCACATCTGTTGCTAGAAGGTGATTGGCAATGATGTCCTTGAATTTGTCCATCCAGAAGATGGTGATCTGATTGAGAATGACTCCCTTGTAGGGGATGGGCTCGTTCATGATCACGTCAAAAGCGCTCATCCTATCGGTAGTCACGATGAGCAGGGTGGACGCGTCGATTTCATAAATGTCCCGCACCTTGCCGCGGGAGAGGAGGGGGTATTCCTTGATGTCTGTCTGGGTAACGATCTGCATGGGGGACCTCGGGGGGGAAGAGGTTGTAAGGTTTAAGGGTTAAGTTTGAAGGGTTAAGGGTTAAGGCAAGAGCATCCTCCTCTGTCCCTTTCGTCCCCTTCGTCCCCTTCGTCCTCTTCGTCCACCCGGTCCACTCAGTCCACTTCTTCCCT
>CAYWJL010000418.1:0-2625 GCA_964458145.1 uncultured Desulfovibrionales bacterium
CAACTAAAACTCAGCCTGAAAAGGGACAACCATTTTCAGGGCAAGGCAATCTATCAACCCCTATCAATCGTTGCCATATCCAACCCGCAACGCCCGCAGTGCTCGCATCCTGAAGCCGGGCAGGGCGGGGTCTGTACGCCCTTGTGGAAGCGCAGCCACTCCTTCCACATATATTCTTTGTCCACCCCGATATCCAGTCTGTCCCAGGGGAAAACCTCGTCCTCGTCCCGGGTACGATCCACGTACCAGCCGGGATCACCGTCCCAGTCTGCAAGGGCCTGTTTCCAGTGCCCGCCTGCATCCACCAGGCAGAGCAGATCGAACAAACGCTCATCCCCCTTGGAAAGGATCCCCTGAATCCTTGCCTGCCGGGGGTTTTCGCCTGAAAAACGCATGCCCCGCTTGGACTTGATGATCGCCTTGAGCCGTTTCATTTTGGACTTGAGCGCGGCTTCACTGTCCATGGGGGCCCATTGAAGCGGAGTCCATGGTTTGGGGACCAGACAACTGGCACTGACCTGGATCAGGCCGATACCCTTGGATTTTTTTCCCTGCCCCGCCTTTCTGGCTTCCTGGATTCTGTCCAGAAAACCGTCCAGCTCATCAAAATCATCCTCCCCTTCGCCGGGCCAGCCAACGATCAGGTAGAGCTTCAAGGTGTTGAACTGCAGCTCGCTGGCCAGAGAAACAGCCTCGAGGAGGGCATCTTCATTGAGATTCTTGTTCATGGCCAGGCGCAGTCTTCTGCTGGCCCCTTCCAGGGCAAAGGTCAGACTTCTGGTTCCTGTCTTCCGCAAAAAAGTCAGAAATTCGCGGGTAGCGCCATCCGCCCGGAGGGAACCCAGAGAGAACTTGATCTTTTGTTCGTGAAGCCACGTGAGAAACGGGAAGAGATCCGGCCAGTCGGTCAGGGCCGTGCCCACGAGCCCCACCTTGAAGGGAGATGTCTTTTGAACGATGGCCTCGAGATCCTCGAGCCGGGACTGTCTGGGAGGACGATAGATATTCCCGGCGGACCAGAACCGGCAACCGTAGGGTCAGCCCCTGTTGATCTCCAGCAGAAGCATGTCCCTGAATTCAGAATGGGAACTCACGAAGCAGGAGGCCGCAGGCACGGGCAGAATACGGTCGGATTCCCCGACAAAGACCCGGCGAACGACGTGCCCATCTTCCTGCCCATGGGCCAGGACACCGGAACGAAGGGCAAGACGGGAGACGGCTTCCTCACGAGAAACCCCGGAAAACCAGAGATCCTTGATCGCGTGGGCCATGTCCAGGAAACCGTGTTCGGCCTCGCCCACAAAAAGGAGATCCAGGGCGGGAAAGATGGGAAAGGGGTTGAGAAAGGCTATGGGACCACCGGCCATGACCAATGGCCAGTCCCGGCGGTCGTCGGCGGCAAGGGGGATGTCGGCACGCCTGAGCAGAGACAGGGCGGTAACGAAATCGCCCTCGAAATTGAGGCTGAAGCAGATCAGGGGAAAATCGGAAAGCTCCCTGCCGGAGTCCGCTGAAACGGGAGGTGTGATGCCGTCGTCGGCATAGAAGCGTTCAACGGCAAAATCAGCGGACCCGGCAAGGAGACGGTATACGACCTGCCACCCCAGCGTGGACAGGGCGAATTTTTCCTTTTCCGGAAAGACCAGGGCCACGGGCAATCGCCCGCCCCATTCCCTGACCCGGGGAGGGGTCGATCCCCAGAACAGGAATTCGTTGTCAGATCTTTCTACGGTAGCGTCATCAGGCATGGATATGTTCACGGGATCACCGGCAGGGAGCCTGCCGGGCAGTCAGTATTTTCTGCCCGGCCACGCCCTTGGGGGATCAATCCGCCTGCATCCTGATGAAGGCAGGGATTTCCGACTCTTCTTCGTCAAAGATGAAATCCTCCCCGCCAGGAGCAGGACCGGATTTGACCGAATGGTTCGGCTGGGCAGTCTGCCTGGCCGCTTCGAAAGAGGCAGGCCCGTGCCCGCCCTTCTTTTTCATGCGCAGGTAAGCAGGTATGTTCAGATCGTCCTGATCCACATTGCTCGCCTTGGTACGGAGAATGTCGCGACTCTCCTGCCGATTCGGCCGGGGCGGAATCTTGCTCACATTGGATCCGCCGGATTCACTGCCGGCCTGATTGGTTTCCTCTTCGATCCCCGTGGCAATGACCGTAATGCGCATCTCGTCGCCGATATTCTGATCGAACACCGGACCGAAATAGAGACAGGCATCGTCGGATGCCACCTCGTGAATCAGGCTGGCAGGCGCGCTGGCCTCGTAAATGGTCAGATCGGGCCCACAGGTGATGTTCATGAGCACCCCACCGGCACCGTCGATGGAAACATCCTCGAGCAGCGGGCTGGTGATGGCCTTCATGGCCGCTTCCCGTGCCCGGCCTTCGCCCGAGGCAATGCCCGTACCCATCATGGCCAGTCCCATCTCGGACATGACCGCCTTGACGTCGGCAAAGTCCAGGTTGATGAGCCCGGGTACCATGATCAGATCGGAGATACCCTTGACCGCATAAAAAAGGACTTCATCGGCCTTGGCCAGCATGTCCAGAAACGTGGCCTTCTTGGAGGCCAGAGTCAGAAGCCGGTCATTGGGGATGGTGATGATGCTGTCCACCACCTC
>CAYWJL010000419.1:0-873 GCA_964458145.1 uncultured Desulfovibrionales bacterium
AGGGCAGGCACGGAGGCCTGCCCCTACAATCCTTCCGCCAATTCTACGAACCTTTTTCTGTCCACAATCGTCACGGTTCTGTCCTTCGTGGTGACGATGCCCTGGTCCGTGAAACGCTTGAGGATTCTGGACAGGGTTTCCGGCGTGGTTCCGATGATTTTGGCGATTTCGCGCTGGGAGACCTGGAAGGTGACCGAGCCGCACTCATGGTCGCATGTCTGGATGAGAAACAGGGCAAGGCGGGAGGGGATTTCGCGCAGGGACAGGGCATCGACCATATCCATGGCTTCCTTGAGGCGTCTGGAAAGGATCTGGATGATTTTGAGGAGAAGATGAGGATGCTCGGTGGTTGTCTTGCTCAGGCAATCCCATGCCATGGACAGGATCGTTGTCTTTTCCAGGGCCATGGCGCTGGCCGGCTGCACCGCTTCCGGGTCGAATCCGCTGCACAGGCAGAACGGTTCTCCCGGTCCGAACAGGTACACGGTCTGTTCCTTGCCCTCGAGGGAGCTGCGGAAAATCTTGACCGTTCCTTGGAGCACGACCTGAAAGGAGCCCGCCGGTTCTCCCCGCATCCAGATGATATCGCCTGATTTGCAGGTGCGGGACCGGGCGCAGGATGCCAGGGCACGGATGTGGTCTTCGGAAAGGTCCTTGAACAGGGGAATGTGTCTGATGGTTGCGGGTTCGATCATGATGGGGGTAGTTGGTCAGATGGGATTTGGCCGTGGTGATATCTTGAAAAGGGCGGACACACAGGTCCGCCCCTACGAGGATGTTTGTGGCGAAAAATTGCGTTTTTTGGGGGGGCGTTGATCCGGATCAATGCATGGGGGTGGGTCATCAGGTATTGGGACGGTGTACCTCATCGAG
>CAYWJL010000419.1:883-2624 GCA_964458145.1 uncultured Desulfovibrionales bacterium
CTGCACCGTGCCGTATCGGTCCCGCAGATCGATGAAGGTGACGCCGCCCATGTCGCGGATCTTCGCGGCCCAGCCGGCCAGCCGAACGTTCTCACCCACGCGCGCGGTGTCGATGTCGCAGCAACGGTGCGTCCGGATCGGTTGCGTCTCACCCCCCAACACCCTGTTCGTCAAGGAAAAGAGCCGTCATCACCGGCAACAAGGAGAAACGCCATGCTGCATTATCTGTCCTTTATCCAGAAAAATCTCGTCTGGACCATTCCCGTATCCATGCTTGCGGGACTGCTCTACGGCTACCTGTTTGACGCAGGTCCTTTGAAACAATTCATCATCCCCATCACCTTCATCATGGTCTATCCCATGATGGTCACCCTGAACGTCAAGAGCATTCTCAAGGGCAAGGACGGTAAACTGCAGGGGATTACCCAGGTGATCAACTTCGTGCTCATCCCCATCATCGCCTTTGTCATCGGGAAGATCTTTCTGGGCGGGGAGGCTCCCAAATACGCTCTCTGGGCCGTGGGGCTCTTTCTTATCGGTGTGCTGCCCACCTCGGGCATGACCATCTCCTGGACCGGATTTGCCCGGGGGAACAAGGAGGCCGCCATCAAGATGGTGGTGTTCGGGCTGATCATCGGTTCCCTGGCCGCACCCATCTATACCAAGCTTTTCATGGGTGCCACCGTTGAAGTGGACATGCTGCACATGTTCAAACAGATCGGCATCTTTGTCTTCGTCCCTCTGTTCGTGGGACTTGCCACCCAGGTTGTGGGCAAGAAGAAATACGGCGAACAGGTCTGGAACCGGAAGATCAAGCCCCGGTTTCCTCCGTTTTCCGCCCTGGGCGTGGTGCTCATCGCCTTTGTGGCCATGTCCCTCAAGGCACGGCATATCATCGCCCATCCGGGTGATCTGCTGATCATCCTGGTTCCCCTGGCGGTTTTCTATATCCTCTCGTACGGGTTGCTCACGGTTGTGGGCAGGTACTTCTTTTCACGGGAAGACGCCGTGGCCATGGTTTTCGGGGTGGTCATGCGCGACCTGTCCATTGCCCTGGCCATTGCCATGACGGCGTTCGGCAAGGAAGGAACCACCATCGCCCTGCTCATCTCCCTGGCCTATGTCATCCAGATTCAGTCGGCGGCCTGGTATGTCCGGTTCGTGGATGTCATATTCGGCAAGGCACCGGAAGCTGAAGAAAAGGAGGAAGCCGTTCGAGTGGAGGTCCCGGAACCAAAACTCGATGGGGCCATGGACGTTTCCATCCGCAAGATCCTCTTTGCCACGGATCTGTCCGAGACCGCCCGGCATGCGGTCAGATACGCCTGCACTATCGGGAACACCTATGGGGCCGAAGTCCATGCCATGCATGTGGTCCCGGATGTGCTGGACGAATATTCTTCGGGAACCGGCAAGAATCTGACCCGTGTGGTGGATGACGAACAGCATGAGGCTTTCAACAAGGGGAATCTGGAACAGGCCCGGCAGGTCATGCACGAGCGGATGCGGGCCACATCGCGCAAGATCCTTGAAAAGATGCCCTCCTGTCCTCTTTCCGAGAACAGGACCATCATCAAGGTGGGTGATCCCGTGGAGGAAATCGTGACCATGGCCGAACAGGACGGGTTCGATCTGATCATCATGGGAACCCATGGATACGGGGAGTTCGAGGAGATGGTCATGGTAAGCACGGCCGCCGGATTCATTCAGCGATCAAAGGTGCCGGTGCTCGTGGCCAGGC
>CAYWJL010000420.1:0-1204 GCA_964458145.1 uncultured Desulfovibrionales bacterium
GAGCTTCATCTTCGCCTTGGGCGGCGTGGGCTCGGCCCTGATTCTCATCCCCACCCTTACCTGGCTGGGGGTTCCCTTCGGTCTGGCCCGGCCCACGGGACTGTTCGTGAACACCGTGAGCATGGTCGGGGCCACCTATTCGAACATCCGGGAGAAACGCCTGGATTTCAGACTCGGGATCCCCATCATCTCAGCGTCCATCATCCTGGCACCGGTCGGGGCGTGGGTGGGGCATCTGGTTCCCACGCGCTACGTGATGTTCGCCTTTATCGGGTTTCTTCTCTTTTCCGGCTCCATGATGCTCTTTTTCAAGGGGTCCAAATACGCCGATCAGTACCGGGATGACCGCCCTGTGGTCGGACCGACTCTGGTGGGCGTGGTCGCCGGGTTCTTTTCCGGTCTCCTCGGTGTGGGCGGCGGGGGGCTCATCTCGCCCCTGATGATCCTGCAGGGATTCAATCCCAAGAAGATTGCCGCTGTGACCGCTTTTGCCGTGCCCTTTTCCTCCTTTTCCGCATTTGTCACTTATGCGGCCATGGGCTCGGTTTCCTGGAAGTTGCTCGCCTTTGCGGGCCTGGCCGCCTGGGGCGGTGGGTATCTGGGGACCATTGTCATGCACAGACGGATGCGCCCGGCCATGGTCAAAAAATTTCTGGGAGGAGTTCTCATGCTCCTGGCCTTGAGGTTGCTTATGAAGCTGTTATAGAGATGCTAAACCACGCCCCACTTCAAAGGAGGAGTTTCCTCTCAGTATCGTGGTCGCATCATGAGGCAAATAGCCAGGGAATAATTTGTATCTGTTTCCGGGATGTTGTCTCTCCAAGTGGTTTCGGTTGACGAGATCATGGTTGCCATGCCGAGCTCCATCGGGTGAACTGGAAGGAGGGGCCCGGCGCGGGAGAATTCCTTGATCATACTCTTGTTTCTTGACCAAAAGATTTTGCTTGGTTAATCGGCCAACTTCAAGGACGGATCCCTTGTTGACAGCCACAATGGTCCGGGCCGTATCGCCTGCTCGTACCTGAACTCATGGCTGCGGGAATCCCTTGGTTGGAATATCTGCCCCCTGTTGTATGCAGGGACTTTTTTTGAAAACAAACTTGGTCTTTTGGCCAATATGGATAGCACAAGGAGAAACGTCATGATCATCAAGATTCTCACCGGCATTCTACTCATGGTTCTCTTCGGACTGGGCCACTGCCTG
>CAYWJL010000420.1:1214-2622 GCA_964458145.1 uncultured Desulfovibrionales bacterium
CAAGATTCTCGGACGAGGATGTGACAAGTGCAAAAAGGCCGAAAAGGTTGTCCGTGAAGCCGTGGAAGAATCCGGTCGCGATGTGCAGGTGGAAAAGGTGAGCGATATACAGGAAATCGTCTCCCATGGGGTGTTCACTACCCCGGCCGTGGTCGTGGATGGTGAGGTCAAGGTCACTGGTGCTGTTCCGGGCAAAAAGGACGTTCTCAGCTGGTTGGCATAGGCTGAGCTGTCCCGGCTGGTATTCCTCGTACACAAAAATTCACAAGGAGTCGTTCATGCGCAAGGTCATCTGGTTGTGTCTGGTTTGCAGTATCCTGTTTATTTTTTCCCTGAGTGCGATGGCCGCAGGTGATGATGCAGCGTCCGGTGAATCGTTCCCTGCCGTCCTTCCCGTGCCCGGCACCGTGACTATGGTGGACCTGGGAGCCCACTCCTGCGTCCCCTGCAAGATGATGGCCCCGGTCATGGAGAAGATGGAAAAGAAGTACGACGGCCGGGCGGCCATTGTGTTCATCGATGTGTGGGAACACCCCCAAGAAACACCAAAATACGGGATCAGGGCCATTCCCACCCAGATCTTTTACGACCATGCCGGAAAAGAGGTTTTCCGGCATGAGGGATTCTACCCTGAAAAGAACATTGCGCGTATACTGGATAAACTTCTCGCAGCACAGGGGGGCAATTAGGGTATGCTCGAGAACGCCTTTGTCGCCATCAACACCTGGATGCTGGCCGAGACCTGGATGGCCGGGCTGGGCTGTTTTCTCTGGGGCATGGTCAGCGTGCTTTTCAGTCCCTGCCACCTTGCCTCCATCCCTCTTATTGTGGGATACGTGGGCGGACAGAACCGGATTCTGCACGGCCGTGAAGCTGTGAAGTATGCTCTGGCATTCACCCTTGGCCTCTTTATCACCATCGCGGCCATCGGCGTCATCTGTTCCCTGCTCGGCAGGATGCTCGGGGACGTGGGGCCGTACTTCAATATCCTGGTCGGAGCCGTTCTCGTGTGGGTCGGCCTGGACATGTTCGGCCTGACCGGATGCTCTCTGGGCCGTTTCAACCCGACCAGGCTCGGTCTTTCAGGAGTGATCGGGGCCTTTCTGCTCGGTCTGGCCTACGGGCTTTTGTCCGGGTCGTGCACCTTCGGATTCATCGCGCCCATTCTGGCCATTGTCACGGTGCAGGAGAAGATTCTCACCGGCATCCTGCTCATGATCCTTTTCGGACTGGGCCACTGCCTGCCCATTGCCCTGGCCGGAAGTTCCACCGCAGCCGCCAGGCGTATTCTCGAGAGCCGGAACATGCAGCAGGGGGCCAATTGGTTCCGCAAGGCGGCCGGAACGGGCATCCTTCTGCTGGGAGTCGTGTTTGTCGTAAAACCGTTTCTTGGCTGAGAGCCAATGGT
>CAYWJL010000421.1:0-2596 GCA_964458145.1 uncultured Desulfovibrionales bacterium
GAAAGTCGGAGCTTCTGTATTAGTAAGAATAGCTTCAACTTCACGCAGGCTGTGCTGGTAGATAGCCCTGGCAGCAAGCTCCTTGCCCGTTCCAGACTCGCCCCGAATGAGCACTGTCGCGTCGGTGGGAGCCACCCTTCCTATGGCTTTGTACACATCCTGCATGGGTTTGCTGCGGCCGATGATGGCGTCGCCATCCGGGCAGGTTTCCGGGGCTCCATCGAGACGGACCTTGGAGCGCATGAATCGTCCCGCTTCGAGTCCTTTCTTGATCAGTTCCAGGATGTCCGGAATGTCAAAGGGCTTGATGATATAGTCGAAGGCGCCGAGTTTGGTCGCTTCGATGGCCGTATCCGTTGTGCCGAATGCGGTCATGATGATAACAGGGAGCTTGGCGTTGATTTTCTGGATCTCCTTGAATCCTTCAATCCCCGTCATGCCGGGAAGCCTGAAATCCATGACCGCGAGGTCCGGATCGTTCGCCCGGACGGATTCGATCCCGGCCTCGGCCGAAGGGGCCGTGAGCACGTCGTAGCCTTCCTGTTGCAGGATTCGTTCGAAGCTCTGCCTGAGCTGAGGATCGTCATCCACGATCAATATCTTTTGCATGTTTTTTCCTATTGTCTGCTGCACGGCAGAGTGATGGTGAACGTGGTTCCCTGGTTGGGGGGAGATGCGACACTTATCCAGCCACCATGGTCCTCGATGATCCGTTTGGCAATACTCAGGCCCAGTCCGGTTCCTTCCTCCTTGGAACTGAAAAAGGGTTGGAAAACCTTCTCGCAGATTTCTGGATGAATACCCGGACCGTTGTCCGAAAGGGTCAGAACGATGACGTGACCCAGAGGTTCCACAACCCCCTGTTTGGCGGTGATGGCGATGGCCCCGCCGGCGTGCATGGCATCACATGCATTTTCCAGAAGATTGACCAGCACCTCCTTGATCTGATCCTGGTCGAGCATGAGCCGTGGGAGATTCTGGGCTATGTCCGTGGTGATGGTGATCCCGTAAGATTCCAGGCGATGTTTCATGAGTTGCAGGGCCAGGGTGATGATCCCCCGAATTTCGGTGGGTTGGGGCTTGAGTTTGGGGCGGCGGGAAAATTCGAGAAAATTGCTCAGAATCGTGTCGATGTGGCGTATTTCTTCGGAGATGACCTCGAAGTCCTCGCTTTGGACGTCGTTGAGATCCAGGGAACGCTGCAGGGAGAAGAGGCGCATCTTGACGGACGTCAGCGGGTTGCGCACGCTGTGGGCCACCCCCGCACCCAGCTTGCCGATGGTTGCCAGTTTTTCGGTCTGCTGGAGGTGTTCCCGGCTCGCCTTGAGTTGGGATTTGGTCAGGTTGGCGTTGCGGATGAGCCGCTTCACCCGGCGGCTGAGCTGAATGATTTCGTTCTTGCTGCCGGGAAAGGAGTCGGTGAGGGTTTTCTGCAGGGAGACGACCAGATCATGGACCGGGGCAAGGACCCGGTTGAAGATGATGAACGCCAGGATGCAAGCCAGAACGATACCGACCAGGAAGAGGGAGCCGGTGACCACGTTCAGACGGTGCTTTTGGCGTGCCACCTCGTTGAAATGATCGTTGATGCTGGTCTTGTAGATGCGTTTATACTTGGCGCAGAGATCAACGATATTGAAAAACTGGTTGCGGACGGACCAGTGCAGGTTGGCCCCTTCCTCGCGCTTGCCGTCCTTGTAGAGCTGGATGACCTGAGCCCGGGCCATGGCATAGGCGAGATACTTGGATTCGATGGATTCCAGGATTTCCCGGGATGCATAGTTCTGGCTGGTCTGTCGCGCCTTCTGCAGCCAGTTCTGGAACGAATCGTTGTATTGCTCGAGTTTTTCCAGCCAATGGGGCGTTCCCTGGAGAAAGTAATACGTCACGAACCCTTTCTGCATCACCAGGGCAGTCTGCAATTCCTCGGCCGCCTGCAGGGCCGCGATGTCCTCGTTGACCACTTCGGAGAACAAGCGATCGATGTGATAAAGATGCCAGACCGTGACCAGAAAGGTGGCCAGCAGACAGCAGGTAAGACCAGTGATCAGGATGCGAAATTTGACGCGCAGGCTCAGGAGTTCCATGGGAAACCGTCGGGTTCAGGGATACGATGTATAGTGCGCAGTGCACAGTGCACAGTGCGCAGTGCGCAGGTTGCTTTTTTGTGGTTATTCGGTAGTATGTTGTGATAGTTGTGTCTTGTAATGTTGGGAATACTTTTTTTGGTGCGGGCCGACAGGAAGTGTTCCTGTCGGCCCGATTATTTTGTAATGATATCGTTTAGGTAGAAAGTAGCAGGTGTCCCCTACTGCGCACTGCGTACTGAGCACTGCGCACTCGTTTATGGGCACTGCGCACTTTTTCTACTCTATCAACCCAGCATATAATACCGTACGTACACATAAATCATGGACAGGAATACGGTCAGGATCATGACCGGGAGACCGTATTTCAGAAATTCCATGAAGGTGATCTTGTGGCCGGCCTTTTCACTCATACCAACGACGATGACGTTGGCCGAAGCACCGATGGGGGAGCCGTTGCCGCCCAGGCAGGCACCCAGGGCCAGGGCCCACCATACGGGCATCATGGC
>CAYWJL010000422.1:0-2583 GCA_964458145.1 uncultured Desulfovibrionales bacterium
GTCGTCCCCGGCTTTCTTTTCCTTGACCTGTTCGGCAAATCGGTCCCGCTGATCAATGGGGTTGTTCAGCTCGGAATAGGCATTGGCCATTTCGTGACCGGTGATGAACAGTTCGTAGCGGTCGGTGATGGTCGGGTCTGCCTCGTTACGTCGGGCCAGGGGTGAAATGTCCGTGGGGTAATGATAGATGAAATGGGGCTGAATGAGTTTGGGTTCCACCAGAATGTCAAACAGCTTTGCCTGCAGTTTGCCCAGCTTTTCTCCGACCTGGGCGTTCTCTCCCAGTTTTTTGACCAGCCCTTTGGCCGTATCGTAATCCTGATACTGTTCCGGGTTCAGCCCTCCGATCTTTTCAAGGGAGTCGAAAAAGGTCATCCTGGTCCACGGCTTGCCCAGCTCGATGGGCGTTCCCTGATATTCCACCGTGGTATCGCCGGTGACTTCCCGGGCCAGGGTGCAAAAGAGTTCCTCGGTCAGGTCCATGAGATCGTTGAAGTCGGCATAGGCCCAGTAGAATTCGATCATGGTGAATTCCGGATTGTGCTGGGTGTCGATGCCTTCGTTGCGGAAATTGCGGTTGATCTCGTAGACCTTTTCGAATCCGCCCACCAGGAGACGTTTCAGATAGAGCTCCGGGGCGATGCGCATGTAGAGTTTCATGTCCAGGGCATTGTGGAATGTCTCGAAGGGCCTGGCCGTGGCGCCGCCCGGAATGGCCTGCATCATGGGCGTTTCGACCTCCATGAAGCCCCGGGAATCGAAGAAGTTGCGCATGGAGCGGACAATGGCCGTACGTTTGAGAAAAATATCCTTGGCCTTGGGATTGACGATGAGGTCCACATAGCGCTGCCGGTATCTGGTTTCCACGTCTTTGAGGCCGTGGAATTTTTCCGGAAGGGGGCGCATGGACTTGGTGATCAGGGTGACGGCATTGGCTTTGACGGTCAGCTCCCCGGTTCTGGTCCGGAAGAGCCCCCCCGTGACCCCGACAATGTCGCCTATATCGAATTTTTTGAAAATCTTGTAATCGTCGACACCCAGGCTGTCCCGCTGTGCGCAGACCTGGATGGAACCCGAACGGTCCGCCAGATGAAAAAAGGTGATCTTGCCAAAGGAACGAAGACTGATGATGCGTCCGGCCACAGCGAAATCTTCGCCGGCCTTGGTCAGCATATCCTCGTCTTCCACCTCTCCGAACTGGTCGAAGATGGCGGTTACCTGGGTATTCCTGCGAAAGGTGTTCGAATACAGCGGGATACCGGCTTCCTCGAGGAAAGCGGCTTTTTCCTTGCGATGGCGAAGGACCTGGTTTTCGTTGGGAGCAGTGGTGGTGTTCTTGCTCAACGCTCGTTCTCCATGGTGACTGGGTACAATGAAAAGAGCCCCTCGCCGTGGTCCTGCCGCGGTTCAAGGGCCTGTATGGAATGTGATCGATTGTGTTGTGTGGTGCCGGTTCAGAGCGTCATTCCTGAAAATCCCGGAGTGGATGGGGTGGATGACCGCCCGTGGCACAAGAGAAAGTGCGTATTGCAAATCCCCGGAGTCGTCAAGAAAACAGCTGGGCACCGTCTCCCCGTGCCTTGACTTTGGCGGGTGCATCGGCAAAAAAATCTTCCCCGCAAGGGACAGCCTTTCGAGGCGGATTGCTGGAAAAATGCAGGGAATCTTCCCAAGGATCAAGCAAGGAGACGGATAGCTTCATGAATTGGATCATGTTTATCATAGCACCTGTCATGTGTGGGTTTATCGGTTGGTTGACCAATTATCTGGCTGTGAAGATGCTCTTTCATCCCAGAAAACCCATCAAGATCATGTCGTTGACCATTCAGGGAATCTTTCCCAAACGCCAGAAGGCCCTGGCCGCCAATCTGGCCATGATGATTCAGGACAACCTCATATCGGAAAAGGATGTCTCGGCCGTTATCAATTCGCCGGAATTCGCAGCCACCTTCAAGGAAATGATCCAGGAAGGGATCGAGACCTTCATCCGGGAAAAACTGGTGGGCCTCCATCCCATGGTCGGGATGTTTCTGAACGATGAGACCATGGAAAAGGTCCGTGGACTTTTGGCCACTCAGCTGGACGAGGTGGTGCCGGGTTTTCTGGAGAAAGGGGCCAGAGAGGTGGAAGACCGTTTCGACGTGGCCAAGATGGTGCGGGAGAAAATCGAGAATTTTTCCATGGATCAGCTCGAATTGCTGCTCGTCTCCATCATGGACAAGGAATTTCGGTTCATCGAGCTGGTGGGTGCGGTCCTGGGCTTCGTGATAGGGGTTTTCCAATCGCTCTTTTTTCTGGTAGGCGGAAGCGTCTAGAACGATTCATCCAACTGTACAAGGAAGCCCGCTTTCATGATCCTGAACGCCAGTCAATTGAGCGCCCTCAGACAGCGCAACGACGAGGAACTCCGCAAGGGAAAGTATGCCAAATATGGGTATCCCGCCCATACCATCCAGGATCTGTTGCAGACCGTGGAGGCCATCAAGAAGGAAAAGAAAAAGTGGCAGCGTCTGGCCCAGGACCGGGGAAATTCTCTCCGCAAGATCGGGGAATTGGCGGGTACTATGGATGAGAGGTAAGGCC
>CAYWJL010000423.1:0-2564 GCA_964458145.1 uncultured Desulfovibrionales bacterium
ACATCAGGCTATCGACCTCTCCCATCAAGATCCCGGATCAAGTCCGGGATGACGTCGTAGTCTGTCCGGCCTCTTTTCTCCTGCTGTCCCTTAACCCTTAACCCTTAACCACCTAAAACATAAAACCTAAAACGCCCCTAAAACAACGGCATCGGATCAACCGGCTCCCCCAACAGATACAACCCGAAATGCAGATGCGGTCCCGTGGCCCGCCCTGTCTTTCCCATCTTGCCGAGTACCTCACCCTTGCGGACCACCTGCCCTTCCTGCACATCGATGTCGGACAGGTGGAAATACATGCTCATGACGCCCTGCCCGTGATCCACATACACGGACCGGCCGGAAAAATAATGATCGGCAACCAGATCCACGACCCCGTCGGCGCAGACCTTGATGGGCACGCCGATCCCCCCGCGAAAGTCCACACCCCGGTGGGGCGAACGGGGCTGGTCGTTGATGAAACGACGGAGCCCAAAGGCCGAAGACACCTCGCCCGGCACAGGACGGGTCAGGGGGAGGGACCATAACCGTCCCTGACTGCGATGCCCCAGAACCTCGGTGACCTCGTCTTTTTCCTTGTAATATCTCGAGAGATTCTTCTGGGACAGATTGACCATCTTCTTGGGCAGAGTCAGCCGCTGAACCGGATATTCCTTGTCCTTTATGTCCACAGCCCGCTGCACGGTTTCCTTTTTGCCGTCCCGCACATAGGTCAAACGCAGCAGCTTTGACCCGGTCTTGCGCTTCAATCCGGCCCCGAGCAAGACCTCGATCGCGTCGCCATCAGCGCCCACGGCAAGATCCAGGGTTTTGTCCAGCCATTCGATACGATACTCGGAGCCGCCGGCGACCGGATTGACCCGGCAGACAAATCCCTGCCCCTTGAATACCGAAGACGGAGCCATCAAACGGACATCATCCGGCATATCTGCGGCAAAACCCCCGACAGCCGCACATATAACAACCATCACCACCACAAAGACAGTGTACATCCGAAAACGCATCGATCCTCCCTCATGACTTCTTGGAATGTATCCGGACAAAACATGCTTTTTGGGCCAATTTCAGGCAAACATCAAGGGGAGAAGCGCCAAAAACACGACCGACCACCTTGCCCGTCTACCAGATGAGATCATGATTCCTGATTGAGATCATGACTCCTGTCGGGATGTTCCATCCACCACCCGGGCAATGACCCTGCCACGGCCGGGCAGGATTTCCACGAGCTCATCCGGGGACACTTCGGCTCCGTCGCGCAAAAAAGTTCCATCCTGTTTTTTGACCAGAGAGTATCCCCGGTCAAGGGGGGCATGGGGATCGAGCGATGCCAGTCCGCTCTGTACAACCTCGGTCTGCGTGATCTTGCGTTCCACGAATCCGTGTGCCCGGTTCGCGAGTCGTTCCCCAAGGTTGATGAGAGAATGTTCGTGCATCTTCCAGAATCCCGGCCCAAGAGCGATGCCGAGGCGGGCTGCCACACGCTCGAGAGGGTCGGCTTTTTTCCCGATCAAGCGGGTACCGGCCTGACCAAGGGAACGGGCCGCATGGGACAGCCGTTCCATGAGCCGGTCGATCCGTGCCTCGGGGCTGAGCCAGTCCAGCCCTTTTTCCAGCTGGGAAAGCCTTGCCTCATACCCGGCCACATGCTGCCCCATGGCCCGATTCAGGCGGGATCCTGCCTCATCCACGGCCTGTATCATGGATGCGCGCTCGGGCCAGATCATCTGGGCCGCATGGGTGGGAGTTGCCGCTCGAACATCGGCCACCAGATCGGCAATGGTCGTGTCCACCTCGTGCCCCACCCCGCTCACAACGGGAATGGGGCTGGAAAAGATGGCCGTTGCCACGGATTCGGCATTGAACCCCCATAGATCTTCCATGGAACCGCCGCCCCGGATGAGCACGAGGATGTCGGCCCACTCCTCGGCAATGGCCTGCTGCATGGCATTGGTTATGGATTCCGGCGCCTTGTCCCCCTGGACGAGGGATGGGTAGATCCTGATCTGCCCGCCAAGACCTCGGATCCGGGCGATCTTCAGAAAATCCTGAATGGCTGCCCCCTGGGGAGCGGTGACTACGGCCACACACCGTGGATGTTTCGGAAGAGACCGTTTCCGGCCGGGATCGAAATAGCCCTGCCCGGCCAGCTTTTTCTTCATGGCCTCGAAGGCCAGGTAGAGATCCCCCACCCCCTGCTCCTGAACCAGTTCGGCAATGAGCTGATAGGTGCCCCTGGGCGCGTACACGTTCATCCGCCCGGCAATCAGGATTTCCATGCCCTCTTCGAGCACGAATCCCTTTCCGGAAAAGACCTCGCCCGTGAGGGGATCCACACGTTCCTCACCTGATGATGCCATGCACTGCTGGTTGGACTTGAACCAGACAACGGCCAGGGAGGCATTGTGATCCTTCAGGGAAAAATAGATGTGTCCGGACCCTGGCCGAGCGACATTGGTCACCTGACCGCGAACCCAGACAAAGGGAAACTCGGTTTGAAGGGTAGTGGCCACCGCCTCGGTGATCTCGGTGACGGTAAAAATCCTCGCCATGTCATCTCCTTGAAA
>CAYWJL010000424.1:0-1078 GCA_964458145.1 uncultured Desulfovibrionales bacterium
GCAATGCCGTTGGCGGAACCTTTGACATTGCCAATTACAATGCAACCTACGTAACCGGAACACTGACCGTAACGCCTATTGCAGGGCGGTGGACAGGCGATGTCGACAGCGACTGGCATACTGCAGGCAACTGGCAGGACGGCAATGTACCCAATGCGACGATATCCGTGATCATTCCTGCTGGGGGCAATCAACCTGTAATCAGCTCAGGCAATGCCACGTGTAAGGATATCACCATCACGACAGGAGCTTCGTTGCATGTCAGCTCCAATGATGTCCTCGGAATATATGGCAACGTTATCAATACCGGCACTCTTGCTTCCAACGGGAGCATAGAATTTGTGGGTAATGACGTTCAAAGTGTTTCAGGGCCGTTGACAACGTATAACCTCACCATCGTCAATGAGACCATGGTTAATGCCACGCAGGCCCAGAACCTGACCGTTTCCAACCAGCTCAGGGTCAGCAACGGTACTTTTGTCAGTGCTTTTGCGGGTGAGCATATCAGCATTGCTGAAGGAGCAACCTTAACTCTGTCTGGGGATGTTACCGTCAGCGGCGACTGGAACAACCAGGGCACCATGACTCACAACAACCACGCGGTCATTCTGAATGGTGGTGACCAGCAAGTATTGGGAACATCCACCTTTTATACCTTGACCAAGACAGGTAATGCCACGGCTACTCTGACGTTTGAGGCAGGAAAAGCCACCACGATTACCCACAATCTGACGCTGCAGGGCACGACCGGTCAGCCCCTCCTGCTCAGAAGCAGTGAGACCGGCACCCAGTGGAAAATCGATCCTCAGGGAACCACCGTTCTCGATTATCTGGATGTGAAAGATTCTGACAATATAAGCGGAACGGAAATCGATGCCGGCAATGTCACCAACAAGGATTCAGGAAACAATACCGGCTGGTTGCTCTACAAAGCTCCGATCGTCACCACCCAGGCTGCAACGGCCATCGGCACGACCACGGCCACGTCCAACGGAAATATAACCAGCCTGGGCATCCCGAATCCTGAAGCCCACGGTGTCTGCTGGTCCACCACAGCCAACCCGACCCTTCCTGACAC
>CAYWJL010000424.1:1088-2556 GCA_964458145.1 uncultured Desulfovibrionales bacterium
TACAGATAGAGGGCCGGCGGATGCGACAGGCCCATTCGCTTCAAACCTTGCCGGGCTGAACGCCGGTACCACCTATCATTACCGTGCATATGCAACAAATGCCCTCGGCACGGTATATGGCGGGGATGTTACCTTTACGACCATCTGCGCGCCTTCGACCGGCGGTAATGCCACTGATACCAGCACAAACGGAACAACCGCCAACTGGAGCGCAGTAACCGGTGCTCAGGGGTATTATCTGGATGTTTCCACCAGCAGCAGTTTTGACAGCTTTGTAGCCGGTTATGACAATAGATCTGTAGGAGATGTTACCAGCTTTACCATAACAGGTCTCGATTCCGGAATAACATACTACTACCGCGTGCGGTCTGTGAATGAAGATGGAGAATACAGCGCGTACTCGAACACCATCACGGTTACAACCATTGAAGAGTTCAGCCTTACAGTGAGTTCGGGTTCAGGATCTGGAGAATACGAGGCGGGAACGGTTGTAGACATTACAGCTTATCCTGCATCCGAAGGCATGGTCTTTGATAAGTGGTCCGGCAGCACCGACGGAATAGCAAACATCTACAAAGCAAACACGACCCTTACGATGCCTTCATCTGATGTATCGATCATTGCATCGTATAAAACACAGGCCGGAGCAAAATACCCGCTGACCGTGGGCTCCGGTACCGGAGATGGAGAATATGAAGCAGGAACGATCGTAACCATTGCGGCAGATCTTCCTGAAGAAGGCATGATTTTTGATATGTGGGCTGGAGATACTGAAGTTGTTGATAATAGCAACAACCCCAATACGTTCCTGGTCATGCCCGAAGAAAGCATTTCTCTGTGGGCTGAATATAGGGCCAAACCCGTAGAGAAATTCATCCTGGGAGTTCTGTCCGGGACAGGCGATGGTAACTATACAGCAGGAACTGTTGTGAGTATCTCGGCAGACGTTCCCGATGAAGACATGATTTTTGATACATGGACCGGGGATGTGGATTGGGTAGAAGACATCAACAAGCCCAACACAAACATCATCATGCCTGCCGACAATATCCAGATCGAGGCTGTTTATGTAGCCAAACCTGAGCAGGAATTCATCCTGGACGTCCAAAGTGGTACAGGGAGCGGGACGTATACGGCAGGACAAAACATCAGTATAAATGCCGACCTGCCTCAGGATGGAATGATATTTGACCATTGGGGTGGTAATTCCACTTACCTGGAAAATATCAACACTGCGGTGACAACAGTCATCATGCCGTCGGCAGATATCGCTATCCAGGCTGTATATGTCGACAAGCCTGCGGAACTGTTCGTTTTGAACATAGAGAACGGAACCGGAGAGGGCGACTATGAAGCAGGTGAGATAGTGGATATCGCTGCCGACCTTGCTGAAGACGGCTTCACGTTCGACAAATGGACAGGCCAGACAGCATTGATCGCCAACCCCAACCTTCCCAACACAACATTG
>CAYWJL010000425.1:0-2554 GCA_964458145.1 uncultured Desulfovibrionales bacterium
ATCACAAAACGCTGCGATCCCCCCTTTTTTTGCAACATCTGCAGCCACATGGCGAACAAGGGTCGTTTTCCCGATCCGCCGGGGGCCGCTGACCACCACGTTTTCCGATGCCCGGGCATAGCGCAGCAGCTGTTCCGATTCTCTGATCCGCCCGCACAGGGGATAGTTTGAAGGGCTTTCGATTGCCATGTATTCTCCATGTTCAGCGTTACGCCTTTTAGGTAACGCTTCGCATGAAATCCGTCAATCAGAGCTTATGCCAAGTGTGCGTGTATGCGGACTTGAAGGGAAATTTCTATGCGGTCGCCGGGGAATTCGGGCTGAATGCCGAAGAAGCTGCACGCATCGCCTCACAGGACGGGCCGTTTTCCAGGTTACGCGACAGCGGGAAGGTTTCTGGGATAAGGCACGAAAGACATTGACCGGCTTCAGGCCCATCCTGCGGGTCGATGAGGAGGGCATGGGACTGTCGGTTGCGCCTGTTCAGAATCTGAGCGGACTCGATCTCTTGCGGGAAGCTCTGGAAGGACTTTCCCGGTTTGTCCAGTCCGTGGATACCACGGTTCTCATCATCCTCGACGAATTCCAGGAGATCCGGGAAATCGAGGACGGGATCAGGATTCAGGCCCTGATGCGGGAGCATATGCAGTTCATGAGGGCCGCCTTCTTTTTTGTGGGCAGCAGGAGACGAATCCTTGAAGACATGTTCACTGACCGTAAAAAACCTTTTTATCAAAGTGCGCTGCATGTGAGAATCGGCCCTCTCGGGAGAGAAGAGATCATTCCCTGGGTTGAAGGGCTGCTCACCTCCAAAGGGATGGAAACGACACCGGAGACCGGGGAAAAAATTGCGGTAATCTGTGGCGGAAGCCCCTACTATCTCCAGCTTGTGTGCAACCGGCTCTGCGAACGGACCGAGCAACCGGCCGATGCCTCCCTGGTGCGTGCCGCCTGGGAGGAGACATTGGAGATGTCAGCCCCGTTGTTTGAAGCCTCCATCACCGGTCTCTCCACCGGCCAAAAAAAATTGCTCGCGGCCCTGGCAAAAGAACCCACTGCGAGCATACTGGGTTCCGAATTCCTGGCCCGTCATTCCCTCGGTGCGGCCAGCTCCATGCAAAAGGCCCGTGACGCCCTGATGGATCTGGACCTGATCTTCAGAGAGGCTGACCAGCAGTGGACCGTGACCGATCCCGGTTTGCGGGACTGGCTTTGCCGACTGGTTGTCTGAACCGGTAACTATTTTGGCCGGTGACACGATTTTTTCGTACTGCACAAGGACGAATAAACGGGGACAGACACGTTGCTCAACGTTTCATAAACAGATACGGACAAATAAAAAAACCGGACCGCCACCAGGGATGACGATCCGGTTTTTTCCTATCAGAAACCTGCGTGCCATATATAAACAGACTTACCGTTCAGCCAGAGCCAGCCGGATGCCGAAATAGAGCATCATCCCCCCTAATACTTTGGTCAGCACCATCTGCACACGTCCCAGTCCCCGCTTGACCGCCCTGTGCGAAACAGCACAGGCCAAAACAACAAACCAGCCCCCCACCACCAGCATGAATTCGGCACCGTACAGGGTCTTGGCCAGGATGCCGGTATCGGCAGGAAGGACCACGCTGTAAAAGGCGATATAGATGAGCGGTGCCTTGGGGTTGAGAACATTACATAAGAATCCCTGCCTGAAGGCCTCCCACACACCGATATCCCCGCTCCCCCCTGCCGTATCAAGTGATTCGGGGCCGCCTCCTTCCATGATACTGCGCACTCCCAGATAGCAGAGATAGGCGGCACCTGCATATTTGATGACGGCAAACAGGGTGGCCGAGCCGGCGATGACCACGGCCAGGCCGAGCACGCTGTACACGGTATGTACTCCCAGCCCTGCTCCGATGCCCAGTGCCGTGAAACAGGCGGCCCTGCGGGAATAGAGCAGGGCGTTACGCACCACCATGGCAAAATCGGCTCCCGGAGCCATGGCGGCCAGGAGCATAAACAGGGTCACAGCCAGAAATTCATGCATTGCTCACTCCTTTTCGTGTCCAAATGAGTAACGGTGCGTTACTCAACGTGCCGTTACGACAGTGGAGCGCTTCCGGGCAACTACCCGCCACAATGGCGTGACGGGCCTGGTCACCGACCATGACGCAAAAGGCACACCCCTGAAACCCAAAAGACCGGCAGGTCACCCGGGCGTATCATTCGAGGGCTGTTCTGCCAGTGCCCGGCACACACCTTCCTGAACGGCCGGCCAACTTTTCCCGGCCACCCGGAATACGGCAGCAAAGCGCATCACAACCCGGCCCTCTTCATCCGTGAGATCGGCATTTCCCATGAGATCCCGGCCGCACCGCCCGGTCATCACGGCACGGGCGGTGACAATGCCCCGGGTCACCGGGAGAAGAAAGCGATTGCTGATGGAGGTGGTGGCGAACACGGTTCCCGGCACAAGCAGGCTCTTGATAGCCATGGCCATGGCAGTGTCGGCCAAAGAAACGAGAGCGCCCCCATGCATGAGACCCAGACCCTGGGCATGGGATCGCAG
>CAYWJL010000426.1:0-2554 GCA_964458145.1 uncultured Desulfovibrionales bacterium
GTCCCGAAGCTTGCGGGCGATGGACTGCTGGAGGCCCTTCAGGACCCGCATGTCCTCCACAAAGAATTCTTCCTTGACCTCGACTTTGATGCGCATCTGATCCAGGAAGCCTTCGCGTTCCAGGACGATGAGGTAGTTCTGCCCCACTTCCGGGATATCCATGAGCACCCGTTCGATCTGCATGGGATAGATGTTCACGCCCTTGAGGATGATCATGTCGTCGGCCCGGCCGAGGATGCGGTCGAGACGGCGGTGGGTCCGGCCGCAGGGGCATTCACCGGGCAGGAACCGGGTCAGGTCCTTGGTGCGATAGCGAATAAGGGGCATGCCCTCGCGGGTCAGGGTGGTCAGGACAAGTTCGCCGATCTCACCGTCGGGCAGGGGTTCGAGGGTTTCGGGATCGAGGATTTCCGCCACATAGGCGTCTTCCCAGATGTGCATGCCGTTTTGCTCCATGCACTCAAAGGCAACGCCCGGGCCGTTCATCTCCGACAGGCCGTAGGAATTGTAGGCCTTGATCCCGTAAATTTCTTCCACCCGCTTGCGAACAGCCTCGGTATGGGGTTCCGCACCGATGATGGCGACACGAAGATCCAGGGATTTGGGGTCCATGCCGATGGCCTCGAACACGGTTGCCAGATGCAGGGCATAGGAAGGAATGATGTGGATGACCGAGACGTGAAAATCCTTGAGCAGCTTGATCTGCCGTTTGCTGTTCCCGGCTCCCGCCGGAATGGTGCAGCAACCCAGCCGTTCGGCCCCGTAATGGATGCCCAGCCCGCCGGTGAAGAGCCCGTACCCGGACATGTTCTGAAAAACATCCTCGGGACGGATGCCCACGCCATACATGCACCGAGCCATGAGATCGGCCCAGGTCTGGATGTCGTTTTTCGTATAAAACACGCAGGTGGGCGATCCCGTGGTTCCGGACGAAGCGTGCATCCGGTTCATCTGCTCCACAGACATGGCCAGCATGCCGTCGGGATATTGGTTCCTCAGATCTTCCTTGGTGGTGAAAGGAAGTTTGCGGACATCCTCGACGGAATTGATATCAGCGATGCGCACCCCGGCCCTGAACAATTGATCCCGGTAGAACCTGGACTTGCTGGCCTGAAACACAGCATTCTTGAGACGCACTCCCTGGAGAGCGTCAAGGGATTCCCGATCGAGTAATTCATTCTTGTGAAACACGTCGTTGGTCATGATTCCCCGTCCTTGGGCTACAGGTCGAAAATTTTGAAATTTTAGAAATTTATGAGATTTTAGAAAGTTGAGGGATTTGAGTGATTGCAGGTAGTTCCGAGATTCGAGAGATTAGAGGAGGAGGGAACAGAGGTCAACGTCATCCCGGACTTGATCCGGGATCTCCATGGGATTGGTGTTGCCTGACGTTTTGATCACGCTCTTTGCCTTCAAGATCCCGGCCTGCGCCGGGATGACGGGAAAAGACAAAAAATCAGCACATGAAATGACAACTCCTTTTCAGGACTCGACACAATTTCTCAACTCTCTTAACTTTCTGAAATTCCCCTAATTTCCGCCCGCCATCTCTTCGGAAGGCGCGATATTCGCGAGATTCTCAAAGGCCGTGTACTTGTTCAGATAGGAGAGCTCCACCATCCCGGTGGGGCCGTTACGCTGCTTGCCGATGATGATTTCGGCGATGCCCTTTTTGGGATTGTCCTCGGCCTTGTTGTAGGCGTCGTCCCGGTACAGAAAGACGATGACGTCGGCATCCTGCTCGATGGCTCCTGATTCTCGCAGGTCCGATAGCATGGGGCGTTTGTTGGTCCGCTCCTCGACTTTTCGATTGAGCTGGGACAGAGCGACCACAGGCACATGAAGTTCCTTGGCCAGAGCCTTCAAGGTTCGCGAAATTTCGGAAATTTCCTGCTCCCGGGAATCGATACGGTGGCTGGCCTTCATGAGCTGGAGATAGTCCACAATAACCAGGCCGAGATTCTTTTCCGCCTTGAGACGCCGGCAGCGCCCACGCATCTCAAGCGTCCCCAGTGATGGGGTGTCATCAATATAGATGGGTGCCCTGGAAAGAACATCTGCGGACTCGTACAGCTTTTTCCAGTCCTCATCGTCCAGAAAGCCGCTGCGCAGATGGCTCAAATCCACCTTGCCCCAGCAGCAGAGCATACGCATCATGAGCTGCTCCATGGACATTTCCAGGGAAAAAACCGCCGTGGGCACCTCGTGCATGACAGCGGCCCGCATGCCCATGTTCAGGGCAAAGGCGGTCTTTCCCATACTCGGACGCCCGGCAACGATGATCAGGTCCGTGGGCTGCAGCCCGGCGGTCATCTCATCGAACTTGTGGTAGCTGGTGGGGACACCGGTGACCAGCTCCTTGCGCTCGACCCGCTTTTCCAGCTCGGTGAACACATCGGCCACCAGATCCTTGGCCGACCGGAACACCGGTTTGACCTTGGCCTCGGAGATGGAAAAGATTTTCTGTTCGGACTGATCGAGCAGGGATTCGACATTCTGGGAGGCGTCAAAACACTGGGTCAGGATGTCTGTGCTCGCGCCGATGAGCTCACGG
>CAYWJL010000427.1:0-2545 GCA_964458145.1 uncultured Desulfovibrionales bacterium
CTCAGGACGGATTCTCAGTTTCAGTACAGCCTTCCCGCACTGTTGCCGGCCCGGAACTCCTGGATCAGGCACTGCGGGAAATGAAGGACTTCATCGCCAGGAGCGGACGTCATGTCCATGTGGTTCTGGATGAATTCCAGGAGATCACCGAAGTCGAAACCGGCCTTCAGATCCAGGCCATCATGCGGACGCACATACAGAACATGGACGCGGCCTTCGTGTTTGTGGGCAGCCGGCGCTGGGTTCTTCTGGACATGTTCGCAAACCGGAAAAAGCCCTTTTTTCAAAGCGCCATGCACATGGAACTGGCCCCCCTGCCGGACGAGGATGTCCGTGGTTACATCATGGATCGGGTCGCTTCCGCCAACGGGAACATCTCCACGCAAGCCGCCGAATCGCTCACGAACATGGTTCACGGGCATCCTTTCTACCTGCAAAAACTCTGTTCCCTGGTGTACGAACAGGGGCCGGATACCATCGACGAGACCGCCCTCACAAAAGGATTCGAGCAGCTTCTTGTCAGCGAAAAATACACCTTCGAGCTCATCCTCCAGTCCCTGACCACCCGACAGACCATCCTGCTTCGGGCCATTGCCAAAGAACCCTCCCCGTCCCTCTATGCCACGGCCTATATGGCCCGCCACGGTCTCGGTTCCATAGGCGGTGTCCAGGGAGCCCTCAAAATCCTGACATCTCTGGATCTGGTGGAACAGGGACCCGACAAGATCTGGCACCCGGTCGACCCGATATTTGGAGAATGGCTGCAACGGTTGGGATAAGTGCCTGTGCTCTTGAACCAGGCTGTTGAAAAAAAACTTTTAGCCGTCATTGACCGAAGGAAGATATCGTGAGCAAAGCACAACTCGTCCCCATCGTTCCGCGATACCCTTTGTCCCCATACAGCGCAGCCATCTCCACCCTGGCTGTGCTCAGAGGAATCATTATGCCGGAAAAGCCAGGGTTCAGGCCGACCATATCTTTTTTTAGATACAGCCTTGGACGAGGTGGACGAACGTGGCGTCATGCTTTATGCTACAGACATAACTGACGTGTTTTTCCAGATTCGCATGGCATGGGTACGTGATGTGTACCCGACAATTCGGATCGTCAAAGCTCGAGACGATCCAGACGTCTACTTCGACACAGCCAAAGATATTACGAGAGCAAGATACGTTCAGACCCACTCAAAAATAACAAAATTATCCAATATATTCAGTACGTCACTATAGAACATTTCAACTCAAAGAAAAATGAGAATGGGTTATGAATTTACTATTTGAGTGGGATGAAAACAAAGCGCAATCAAATCTTGCAAAGCATAATATTTCTTTTGAGGAAGCAAAAACTGTCTTTAACGACCCGATGCTTGTTACATTCTTTGATGATGGTCACTCCGACCATGAAGATCGAATGATCAGCATTGGCCTCTCTTCCAATAGCCGCATATTGCTTGTTGTGCACACAGAACAAGAAAATGACGGGAAGACAATTTTAATCCGAATTATTAGTTGTAGAAAAGCTACCAAAAATGAATGGAGGACATATGAAGAAAACTGATCGTCCTTGCAATTCTGATATGCTGCCAGATTATAACTTTTCCGGGAAAAAAGGAATACGTGGAAAGTATTATCAAGCATACCGTAACGGCCATACAGTCAGAGTCCATAAAGAAGATGGCACAGTCATGACTTACTATTTTACACTTGAAGATGGCGCAGTAATGCTAGAACCTGATGTTCGCAAATTTTTTCCAACATCTGAAGATGTCAACAAGGTTCTTCGCACATTGATTACATTAATTCCTGACAAAAAGGCACAGTGAGCGACAATTCACAGCAGCATAAAGCGTACAGCACTCCGACAAATCATTTCAAACAGATGCCACACGCCTCGCTGTCTGTGTTAGTGAGGTCAATATCACCTGCCTTCCCGATGATGAAGCCAAGGGAGATTATGTTGTGTTAAACACATACCAGAATCTCCCTAAAACACATTCTGCAGGCAAAATAATCATGAATTTTTTTGGGATTGCCGATCAGGGACAGCTTCCCTGCGTGCTCTTCTCTAAAACCACGACACCGGCATCAGAGGCCTTATGCTCCCCCCGGCATTGTCTAGCTGCGATTCAATAGATCGGAAACTTCCAGCCCCCATCGCCATGCCTCGCTGACACGGCACCAGGAGGGCAACTCGACTCCGTTTTGTACGGATTCACAGACAAGCACCCCCTTCTCGGCGCCGACTGCCTGCATTCCCGCCTTCAGCCCCTTCAGTTCCCGCTGGACATTGGTTACCGTCACATCCTGACAGACCTGGATGCACTGCATCCCATCCCGAGTTTTTGCGATGAAGTCACACTCGGCCTGGCCGGTCTTGAGGAAAAAAATCTCGGAGGTTATCCTGCGCAGATGTGAAAACACAAAATTCTCAAGATATTTTCCTTTGTCTGCGGATGTTGCAAAATGGACAGCCGAGACCATACCCCCATCAAAGGCATACACCTTTTTCTTGCTCATTTCCCGCTTTACCACGGAAGGATCATATC
>CAYWJL010000428.1:0-2537 GCA_964458145.1 uncultured Desulfovibrionales bacterium
CTCCAGTTCGGGGAGGCGTTGGCCGGCGATTTCCACGAACGGTCCCACTTGCTGGGCCCAGTTCCTGGGTACGCCGCCGCCTATGGTGAAGATGCCGATCTTTTTGGCGTTGCAGATTTTCCGGGTGTAGCTGAACAGGTCCAGAAACGGGTTGAACTGGAAGGGAAACGAGGCCGGATCGCACTCTTCGCTCACAAGGTCGGGCATGTGGCGCATCAGATGGGTGGCCACGTCCAGGGCGAGTTCCGAATCGGTAAAGGCCGGAATATAGACGGGGACGTTCTTATTGTAGGCACTTTTGAGGATACCGGGGCCTTCCACATTCCTGGCGAGATATTCCCCGATCCTCGAGCAGAATGCTTCCGAGGAGAGAAAGGTTTCTCCCTGTATGGCCTGCATGACCTCATGGATGACCTCTTCGGCCTGCATGAAATTGATTTCCGGTTCCAGGGTGTCGTAGACCCGGTTGAATCCTTTGGAAAAAAGGGATTTGTCATCCATCTGCCCGAATTTGTACTTGTAATGGCGAAGGCCCATGGATTCGATGAACCCGTGGGCCATGAGGGCTCCCGTGGAGACGACCACGTCGAGCCATCCCTTGTCGATCATGGTGCAGATGAGCTTGCCCATCTTGGCCACGGTCATGGCCCCGGAAAAGGTGCCCACAACCAGACAGTCGGGATCGGTGACCATGTCGTGCAGGACATCCAGTGCCTCCCCCAGGTTGCGACCTCCAAAGGCTGTCTTGGACATGGCCGAGAGGAGTTCGTCAAAGGACCCTATCCCGTCGGGATCGAGGGTGGTCAGGGGTTCGAGACCGTAGTCGGCAGGGTCTTCGAGATGATCGATGGTCCGGATGTCTTTTTTGGTGTCTGTCATGGTAAACTCGGGGGTGAGGGGGGAAGGATATAGGATGCAGAATAAAGGATATATGATGAAGGATATATGATATAGGATTGACGCAAACACGTCATCCCGGACTTGATCCGGGATCTCCCCGGCTTCGGCGTTGCGTGGACATTTTAGTCATGTGCCGGGATGACGTCAAAAAGGAAAATCCGACTCGAAAAGGGACAATTTTTGTCGGAACCCGACAGACCGAGGGGCAATCAACACGTCATCCAGGACATGCTCCGTGTATGGTATTGCTTGTTTGGAACAACGGTGGAGCGCAGGTGCTACGAGGCATTTAGCTCTGTCGAGTCAGGAAACAAGTAAGAACCCGAACAATGCTTTTGACGGCAACGGATTCGGAAACCACGGACCCCGGGACTGGGGCCACTTCGCACATGTCCATGCCTACCAGGGGCGAGCCGGGCCAGAGGTGGGCAAAGAATTTCCAGATCCAGGGGTAGGTGATGCCGCCCGGCTCGGGGGTTCCCGTACCGGGCACCAGGGAAGGATCGAGGCCGTCGATATCGAAACTCAGGTAGACGGGACGCCCCCCAAGGAATCGGTTGATCCGTTCTGCCGTGAGCTGGGGCGTATCGAGATCCCAGGCAAAGAGGGTCAGTAATTGGTCGGCAGGCTGGGCCGAGATATATTCGAATTCTTCCTTGCAGAGGCTGCGGATACCCACCTGGATGAGAGGAATCCCGAGGTCCCGGGCCCTGGCCATGATGCAGGCGTGGGACAGGGGGCTTTCCTCGTACTCGCTTCTGAGATCGCTGTGGGCATCGATCTGCAGGACGACCAGGTCGGGATGGGCTTTTTGATAGAATTCGAACAGGGGCAGAGAAATGGAATGCTCGCCGCCAAGGGTTACAAAGAAATCCTGAAGGGGATCATGGTCCGCAAGCACGGTGCGCATGGCCTGGTGCAGTCCTTCCGGTCCGTTCACCGGGCAGAGGACAGGGGGCAGGGTCGAGAAATGGGCCATATCCGCCAGATCGACTCCCAGATGCGCATCAAAGGTTTCTATCTGATAGCTCGCCTTGAGAATGGCTTCGGGCCCTGATTTCGTGCCGCTCATGAAGCTGACGGTACCCTCGTACGGAACCGGCCAGACGTGGATACGCCGCCCCTCTTGGCCTTGGAGATCCAGAAAATGGCTGTACATGGTTATCTGCTCGATGATTGGGGATAGTGGAACAATATGTCCGTTGGGTGTTACGCCAACAAACGGATCCGACTTACACCGGTTTCCTGCTTTTCAGGAGAGGTTTGGTCACACCAATGGATTTGAGCTGGGTTTTCAGGTGTTCGGACTCGGAAGCCGTGCCCTTGAAACGCACATTGACCCGGTGCCAACCGGATGGGGCATCCTCGACAAAGGCCGGTATGCCCATGCCGATGATCTGCTGCTGGAACCGGAAGGCATCGGTCTGGGAACGAAACGCCGCAGCCTGGAAGATGTACGCGAAACGCTGTTCCGGTTGGGCCTTGGCTGGAGAGGCATCGGCCTTGACCGGAGGGGCCGGTTGTGTGGTCCGAGCTTGTGTATGGTCTGGTTGTGATTTGGTTTTCTTGAGGCGGTCGTAATACCCGAGTTCCTCGGCCTTGAGGACACGGGATTTTTCAGGCGGGACTTCCTGGTT
>CAYWJL010000429.1:0-2535 GCA_964458145.1 uncultured Desulfovibrionales bacterium
CCTGCCCTGACGGTGACCAGAACCGGTTACGGCATCGGGCACCGCCGGGCCGAGCTCCCCAATCTTCTGCGGGTCCATCTGGCCCGTGTGGAATCCGCATGCGGGGCCGGCACCACACCCTCCCGGCTGCTCCAGTGCAATATCGACGACATGACCGGGGAACAGCTCGGCCATGTTCTGGAGCTGCTCATGGAAAAGGGTGCCATGGACGTGCATTTCACCCCCATCATCATGAAGAAGAATCGTCCGGCCACCCAGATCTCTCTCTTGTGCGGGGAAGCAGAAGCACCCCGTTTCAAAGAAATGCTCTTTTGCAACACCACGACCCTGGGCATAAAGAGCATTGCCGTGGAAAAGACCTCTCTGGAGCGTCGTTTCAGAAAGGGCGAGACCCCGTACGGTCCGGGGCAGCTAAAGGAGGCCCTTTTGAACGGCGAGGTGGTGCACGCCAAGCCCGAATACGAAGAGTGCCGGGAGATTGCCCGACGGACCGGGATTCCCCTGACAAAGATATATGCCCTTGTGGCCCGGCAGGAATAGGTCATGCTCAAACCCGTACAAAAAGCTCGATACGACCGCCTGCTTGACGCGTTGCACTCCATGGGGCGGGTGCTGGTGGCGTTTTCAGGCGGAGCGGACAGTACGCTGCTCCTGCATGCCGCCCATGAAGCGCTGGGGAATAACGTCCTGGCCCTCACCTGCGCCACGCCCTATACTCCGGCCGGCGAGATCAAGGGGGCCATTGTCACGGCGAAGAACCTCGGTGTGGACCACCATATCGTGAAGATGCCCATATTGGACGCACTGCGTACCAATCCCCTGGACCGATGCTACCTGTGCAAACGATTTCTTTTCGGCCGTCTGGTCCAGCGGGCTGAACAGGCCGGGATTGTCCACGTGGTGGATGGCGGCAACGCTGACGACCTGGACGATCACCGACCGGGTCGCAGGGCGGTGCAGGAACTGGGTATCGCCAGCCCGCTCCTCGATGCCGGGATGACCAAGGAGGATGTCCGTGATATCTCAAAATGGTGCGGCCTGGCCACCTGGGATCTGCCCGCTGGAGCGTGTCTGCTCACCCGGCTTCCCCACGGCGTCCGTGTCCGGGAAGCCGACCTTATCAGAATCGATGAAGGGGAGCGGTATCTGCGTTCTCTCGGATTCGCGGCGGTCCGTCTGCGAAGCCACGGCGAAATCGCCCGCATCGAGGTCCCGCACGACATGGTGGCCGAAGTTGTCCAGGCGGACAGACAGTTCGGCATCCACACACGACTCCGGGAGCTGGGCTACCGCCACGTTGCCCTGGATCTGGCAGGGTACCGCATGGGCAGCCTGAACCGAACCGACATACAATTTTTGGAGAAAGAGTAATGGATACTTCTTTGCGCGCTCTGCTGGGCGAAATCCGTCAAGGAACGCTCGATGTTGAAGAGGGGCTGAAGCGGCTGGGAGAACTTTCCTACATGGATCTGGGACACACCAAGTTCGATCTGCACCGCGGGCTCAGAAACGGTTTCCCGGAAATCGTGTACGGGGAAGGAAAAACGCCGGAACAGGTGGGCGATATCTTTGACCGGATGGGTGAGCACACCAACATCCTGGCCACCCGCGTCTCGCCGGAGATGGCCGAACATGTCCGTTCCCGCTGCCCGGAGGCGGCATACAACGCCCTGGGCCGCACGCTCACCCTGACCAGCAGACCTGTCGACCGCAGACCGGGAGAAATCTCCATCATCACCGCCGGAACCTCGGTCCTGCCCGTGGCCGGTGAGGCCCGTGAGACCGGCGATGTCCTGGGTTCCAGGGCGACACTCATTTCCGATGTGGGCGTGGCCGGCATCCATCGTCTGCTGGACAAGCTCGATGACATCCGCAAGGCCCGTGTGATCATCGTGGCTGCAGGTATGGAAGGGGCCCTTGCCAGCGTTGTGGGCGGACTTGTGCCCCAGCCCATTGTGGCGGTTCCCACGTCCGTTGGCTACGGAGCCTCCTTTTCCGGGCTCTCCGCCCTGCTCGGCATGCTCACCTCCTGTGCCGGCGGAGTGACCGTGGTGAACATCGACAACGGGTTCGGGGCCGCGTGCGCGGCCTGCAGGATCAACAACCTCTGAGCAGCCACCATGGGTATATACTGACTATAAAAATCTCAATAATCACATAAAAAAATGGAGGAAAAGATATGAGCACAGAACGGAAAGTCTTTCTGCTGTATACAACGGGATACCTACTTACAGCTTTTTGTGCATCTTGCCCCCAGCCTGAGGGGAGTGATCGATTCCATGCAGAAAAGCTGACCCGCCCCCTGGTTGCCCAAGCAGTAAATCACATATCTCGATAGCTTCGCTTCCGGGTATTCCTGAAATTGATATCGCCATGTTCAACATCATTTCCACGGGATGGTGATACAGAACCTGGCTCCGGTATCCGTATTTGCAACATCTATTGATCCACGAAGAACTTCCCGAGTTAGCGTCCTGGCTATGTTAAGTCCCAGACCCATGTGATTTTTACCTTTTTCACTTACGAATGTATCAA
>CAYWJL010000430.1:0-2531 GCA_964458145.1 uncultured Desulfovibrionales bacterium
ATTGCTATCAGAGGATTCCTTGCTCTCTATTGGCCGCCAAACCAAACTCCGTTCCCCACACGTGTCGAGTTTCCAATCAGGATATACGTCCCAGCATACGGAGATATCCCAAGAGCTCGGGCGTCCCGCCCGCTTCATTATTCACGAGCAGTGAGTCGCAACCGATCAACATAACGAACAAATGCGGGCGGGACGCCCGCGCACCCGGAAAAAAATCGCTTCCATAACCACCACTTCGCATCTCAAATCAACCGGGGGTTGGCTTAACTAGCTCGAAAAAAAGAAAAAATCAAACAACGGCATCATACTCATGCAGATTAGTAATGCCGATACTAATCTGCATGAAACTCTGGAACAGATGACGCTCTACAAATACACAAGGTTGGATATCAAACCTCCGACAGGGCCTACGGCACGGCATCAGACTGCGGATTTTCGTCTGCAATTCCCGGTCCTCATGCCGATCCGCACGGTGACCGACTATCGACCAGCCCCAACACCCCAAAAAGGCCACCCTCTCCATTTCAGAAAAGGTGGCCTTTTTCATTTCTAACCATCATTCATTACTGCCTATTTCATATTCTCCAAATCTCTGGCTCTGATTTCGGCACGTTTGATCTTACCGCTGATGGTCTTGGGCAGGTCGGTGACGTATTCGACCACACGGGGGTATTTGTACGGGGCGGTCAGTTTTTTGACGTAATTTTGGAGTTCCTTGGTCAGTTCTTCCGAAGGTTCGAAACCCGGGGCAAGGACAATGGACGCCTTGACCGCCTGGCCGCGCAGGGGGTCGGGGAGGCCGGTCACGGCGGCTTCCACCACGGCATCGTGGGCAACGAGGGCGCTTTCCACCTCAAAGGGGCCGATGCGGTAGCCCGAGCTCTTGATCAGATCGTCCACACGTCCCATGAACCAGAAGAATCCATCCTCGTCCATCCATGCCTTGTCGCCGGTGCGGTAATAGCCGTTTCTCGTGGCATCGGCGGTTTTTGCCGGTTCCTTGAGGTAGCCTTCCATGAGGCCGAAGGGTTTGCCGTCCGCGATCTTCACGCAGATCTCCCCTTCCACGCCGGGGGGGCAGACATTGTCTTCACTGTCAAGCAGCACAATATCCCAACCCGGAACCGGCTTGCCGATGGACCCCGGTTTGGGCTTCATGCAGGTGAACGTCGCTATCTGCAGGGTGGTCTCGGTCTGGCCGTAGCCTTCGTAGATGGGCAGGCCGACCAGTTCCTCCCAGGAGTTGAACACCGAATAATTCAGAAGCTCGCCGGCCGTGGTGCAATGGCGCAGGGCTGAAAGATCAAAGCTTGCCAGATCCTCGCGAATGAGAAAACGGTAGATGGTGGGCGGCGCGCAGAACGTGGACACCTTATTGTCGGCAATGGCGGCCAGCAGATTCTTGGGCGAAAACTTGCCCCTGAAATCGTAGACAAAAACAATGGCATCAGCCATCCACTGACCATAGAATTTGCCCCAGACCGCCTTGCCCCAGCCGGTATCGGCAACGGTCAGATGAATGTCCCCGGGTTCGAGATCGTGCCAGTAGGATCCTGTCACGATATGGCCCAGGGGGTAGGTGTGGGCATGCTCGACCATTTTCGGGGGGCCGGTGGTGCCCGATGAAAAAAAGATGAGCAGGGGATCGTTGTCCACGGCGCAGTCATCGGGTTTGGGAAAGGTATCCCCGCCCCGGGCGACAAAAGGCTCGTACAATTCCCATCCTTCGCCTGCCGATTCCCCGGCAACCTGCACATAGAGTTTGATGCCCGGGCAATCCTTTTTGGCCGCGTCCACTTTGGAGACAATGGAGTCCTCAACGATCATGCATTTGACATCGGCCACGTTGACCCGTTCGACAATGTCGTGGGTGGTCAGAAGGGACGGGGAAGGAATGGCAACAGCCCCGAGCTTGTGCAGGGCGAGCATGGCCACCCAGAACTCCACCCGGCGATAGAGAATGAGCATGACGGTATCGCCCTTGCCGATGCCCTTGTTCTTCAGGCTGTTGGCCAGTCGGGAAGACTCTGTAGCAAAAAAACCGAAATCATATTCGCGGCGCACGCCAAGATCGTCGAGATGGATCATGGCCATCTGCTCGGGGTTGGCGGCACCCTTCACGTCGACGACATCAAAGGCAAAATTGAAATGTTCTGGAGCTATCTGCTCGTAGGACTGCATGAAATCTTGATAGGATGAGGGCCGTAGTTTGGTTATCACGCTGCATTCTCCCTGTGCTTTCTTGATGGTAGTATCCTGATTCATATGGAAAAAGGTCATGAAAAGGGAATTTTCATACGGGGATCGATCCAATCGGCAGCCCGGCAATGGCGATGGAGACCGCAAAGATTGTTTGCTCTCGCTTCCCTGAGCGCGAGAAAACGGGCAATTCGTGAATTGCCCCTACGGATCTTTCGCAATGTCACCGGCTCTCCCACAAAGTCACCATGACGATTGTCAGCTTCAGTACGAAATTGAGGACGGCAGACGATCCCTGTTAAAAACTCCCTAGATAATCACATCGAGAAATT
>CAYWJL010000431.1:0-2061 GCA_964458145.1 uncultured Desulfovibrionales bacterium
TTTCTCGGAAACAATATACACCGGAAAGGTATAGCGGGTCGGATCGATGCCGAACCGCCCCTTGAGAGCCCCGATCATCACGTCGCTCAAAAAATCGTAGACAGGATCAGGCCCGATCTTCAGGTTCCAGGGGCTGTGTTCGGCATAGGGCCGTTTGGCTCCCATGTCCCCGGCCGGACACACGCTACCTCCGACCACCACAAGCAGTATGCCCAGCACCATGCATCGCAGTCGTCCCATCATTTTTCACCCACCTCCAGTTTTTCCAAGACGGGAACCTGGCCTCGTATGATTTCCCCTATGGCCTGGAAGATACCCCGCATGCGATCCCACTCACCTCGATGACCCGACAACAGGGTGATGCCGAAACGAATGAGAGCATATCCGGCCAGGGCGTACCAGAAAAACAGCCACTCCCAGGGATGACGGAGGACCAGATCCCGAAAGAAGAGAAAACGCCCGAGAACGAACTTGCGTCCCCAGCTGCGCTTGTCGGGCCGCATGACCGTGGCTTCGAAATGGTGGAGTCTGGCCTGGGGATTGAGCACGACCCGCCCCTTCCTGGCCAGGCGGTAGGTAAAATCCTTGTCTTCTCCCAGCCCCCAGTTCCGATAGGCGGCCGTGAACGCTTCCGCCACCAGGGCCGAGGCCCGAAACGAGCTCACCCCGCCGTCTAGAAAATCCACATCACGCACCGTGCGGGGGGTGAACCAGGTGGTGTTGTAGTCGGTGCAGAACCCCGAAGGCAGAACCCGGCCTTCGCGAACACCCCGGTTCATGACCAGGAGATCCAATATGTAGCGCAGATGGTGCGGCATCCCCTTGGGTTTTGGGTTGGCGATGAGCCCTCCCACGGCCAGAACGTGACCTGCGTCATCGGCCCGGTACACATCGAGCAATTGTTCCAGATAGTCGGGAAACAGCACGGTGTCGTCATCAAGATAGCAGACGATATCCCCGGTAGCCACTGTCTTTCCCAGATTGCGGGATTCCGTCAGCCCGGGAACGTCCTTGCGGCGGTACACGAGATCCATGCCCGCTGTGCGACAAGCTGCGGCCAGGGGCACTTCTTCCAGAGCTCCATCATCCACGATGACCAGTTCCTCGGGCAGCCGTGTCTGAGCCAGGATGGATGCAATGCACTTTTCCAGGTCGTCGGGACGATTGTAGGTAGGAATGATCATGCTCACCCGAAGATTCATCCGGTTCTCCTCCCGGCTTCATGGTCCAGAGCTGCTTCCAGGGCTTTGGCCGCAGTTTCGGGACCCATGTCCCGGGGAATGGTCACCGTGAAACAGGGTCCGGTGACACTGCGTTGCAAAATGGTGTAGAGTTGCGGCCTGTACCCGTCTTCGAGCAAGGTACGCCAGTTGTGCATCTCGTTCCACCCCGGTCTGGCCAGATAGATGATCGCGAGCATCTTGCGCACGAATTCCTCCCGGTCCAGGGGGTTCATGGCAAATCGGTCACCCCGTTCCAGCATGATCCATCCGGTCGGACGAAACCCGGGCAGGATATTTGCGTGGGGAAAAACGTCCAGGGGATCGGCCGTCACATAGGGATCGTACAAGCGTTTGAGCTTCTCGAATCGCAGGATATTCTCGGGAAGGGTTCCGGACAGGACTTTTTTGAGCATGGATCGCACCCAGCGGTATTTCCTGATGCGGACGAATTTCGGATTGTCCTGAAAAACCCCGGGCAGGGCATCGAGATGATGCGCGTGAAAAACCATCTTGCGTTTGAAAAGTTGGCACCTGCCCTTGTACAGCAAACAGGTGTTGTCGCTCAGATATTCCCACCCGCGGTTCATCATGGGCAGCAGCAGGGAGGTCTTGCCCGCCCCTGATCCCCCGGTCATGACGATCTTGTGCCCTCCCCTTGCCAGGGCAGCGGCCTTGATAAGTGATCCGCCCTTGTTCTCCAGGGCAAGCTGGACGCAATCATTGATCCTGGCCAGCAAGCGGGATGGTTTGAAATGCCTGCCCTGCAGGCACTGCAACCGGACAGGCGTGCCCGTCCCCATGCGGGACTCGATCTTTCCCTTGTGAAAATGGAGTACCT
>CAYWJL010000431.1:2071-2524 GCA_964458145.1 uncultured Desulfovibrionales bacterium
CAGGCACGAGATTTTTGCGCCCGGCCATCATGGCCTCGAGATCGGCATCATCCTTCAGGGGAGTCACTATAATGTCCGGGTCTGCCTGCGGGACTGATGTCGAAAAATCCGCATAGGCAGTCTCGAGGACATGACGCACCTCAGCGTTGCATGTTGATGCATCGATACGGATAATGCCGTGAATATCCAGCAATGTAATTCTCTCCTGTGATGGATCTGTTTTCTGTCCTCTGTCATCTCTTCTGTAGGGGCGGACCTGTGTGTCCGCCCAATCTGACGCCCCATGCATGAAGAATGGAAATGTTGTGTTCAGGGCAGCCCTGGTCTGTAGGGTATGCCTTCAATGATCTCGGTGCGACAACCAAGGGCGGACACATAGGTCCGCCCCTACGGATTCCGGATCGTGGTTTATCATCCCTTGTTGCGATGCATTTTTGTCCGCACTGAACCTAC
>CAYWJL010000432.1:0-2508 GCA_964458145.1 uncultured Desulfovibrionales bacterium
CAGCAGTTTGAAACCCTCCCCCAGCCCCTCCCTGAACTACGGGAGGGGGGCTACAGTGTTGCACTTTCCGATAATTTCGGAAGAAACGGGAGAGTTCTTTCCTTGCCCCGGAATGGAGTGCGGCGGCCAACAAGAACACTTTTATCAAACCTTGTTTACACGCTCTGCGCTCGATCTCGAGACGACCAGCCAACAACCAATAACCCATCTCACAATCATGAAAGGATGTCTCCGACGCCGACAGCGTCTCTTCGACCCAAACAGCGATACCACCATCCTCCTTCCCCTGGACCACGGAGTCAGCGAAGGCATGCTCCAGGGCCTCGAAGATATGCCCGCCCTGCTGCAGGGACTCGACCCGAAACTTGTCCAGGGGGTCATCCTGCACAAGGGCATGGCAGCGGCCCTGGCCCAGGACATCGCCCCCAGCATGAATATGATCGTCCATCTCTCCGCCGGGACCAGACACGCCATCCCGCCCTACGCCAAGTCCCTGGTCTGTTCGGTGCAGGAAGCTGTCCGGCTGGGCGCTGACGCGGTCTCCGTCCACGTGAACATGGGCAATGATTGCGAAGACCGCATGCTCACCGACCTGGGCATGGTCACGGACGAAGCCCACCTCCTGGGCATCCCGGTCCTGGCCATGATCTATGCCAGAGGCGGCCAGATCGTGAACGAACTCGACCCCACCCTGGTGGCCCATAGCATCCGGTTGGGAGCCGAGATCGGGGCCGACCTTGTGAAAGTGCCCTATAGCGGCGATCCAGAGAGTTTTTCAAGAGCCGTTCGTGCCTGCCCCGTGCCCGTGCTCGTGGCTGGTGGACCGAGAAAAGAAAATTTCGAGGATTTTGTGGGAATGGTCGGCGAGGCCATGGAGTGCGGCGCAAAGGGGATCAGCATCGGAAGAAATATCTTTCAGCATGACGATCCGAATACGGCGCTGACGGAACTGGCCGATATGGTCCGACGCACGAAATAGATCTGCCCACGGAACACACGGAAGGACACGGAAATGAGCGTGGTCTTGCGGTGTGTTGCGTGGGCATTTTTGTGCCCTTTGGCAGCCGGATGGCCGTACATCTGAAAAGCCGGAGATCCATGAATCCGTGAATCCGAAGAGACAAGGCATGCATTGTCTCTCCATCTGGCAACAATGACGGCGATCCCGCCTTCGGTTTTCATCGGCCCATACGCAAAAAGGGCAGCCACAGGGGGCTGCCCCTACAGGCATACAATCAATCACGATTTTGAAGATTTGGTATCGTGTGCGAGCTGCATGTTCGCTCATTGCCGTCATCCCGGCGAAGGCCGGGATCTTGAAGGCAAGGACATGGCCTGAACGTCAAAGCAATACCAAGCCCATAAAGATCCCGGATCAAGTCCGGGATGACGATATATTCCGACCTGCGTACAGTGCACTGTGTACCGTGTCCTGCGTACTGTGCCCTGCGTACTGCGCACTCCCCTCCTACACACTGGGCTCCGTCTTCCAGGCCATGAGCGGAGTCTTTGCCGGGCCGCCCAGGAGATCGACGCGCACGGCGGCAAATGTTCCCACAAACGGGGGCAGCAGTATGCCGCAGGCCTGTTTGAACGGCGGGAGTTTACGCCAGGTCCAGACCGGTCCGGGAAGGACCGATTTGGCCAGCATCCATTGCTTGCCGATGGCCGCGTTGATCAGTCGCTGCATGTCCCACCACGAGAACCAGGAACTCCCGGCCCACATGGAATCCTTGCCCGACTTCCGGGACCGGACATGGGTCAGGTAATATAATGAGTGCCGGTTCAGAAAACCGATGACCAATCCCTTTCTGGCCACGCGGGCGGCTTCTGCAATGGCCGTCTCGGGGTCCTCGCAGAATTCGAGCACGGTGATGAGGGAGACGAAATCGAACTCGTTGTCATCGTAGGGCAACCGCTCGGCCACCCCCACCCGCAGATCCACCCGATCTTCCATCCGCTTCCTGGCCAGCCGAAGCATGGCCGGGGAGGGATCGATCCCGCTGACATCAAATCCCCATTCCCAGAACATATGGGAAAAATGGGCAGCCCCGCACCCCACATCCAACAACCCCTGCCGCCGCCTGGGCCAGGTGGACACGAGCCGCTGCAAGAGACGACTCTCCCTGTCCAGGACGAATTGTCCCAGCGGGGTAGTGAACCAATGTTCGTAGTGGTCGGCCTGTTTGTCGTTCCAGGGCATGATGATATATCGTGGTTACACGTAGGGGCACGGCGCGCCGTGCCCGTTTGAAGGGTAATGGCTGCATGTAAAAACGTGCTCGAAACGGGCAGACACGCAGGTCTGCCCCTACAAAAAATTTTGGTTCATCCGGGAATAGCGTACTTTCGGGGGTAATCGGTTATCTGCCCCAATTGAGTATAAAAAACTCAATGGGGCGTTGAGAAAATCCCCCACCCTGGTAAGGGCGGGGTTAGGGGCGGGTCGTATTATCGGTGCCTTTCTCCAGCAGTTTGAAACCCTCCCCCAGCCCCTCCCTGAACTAC
>CAYWJL010000433.1:0-2502 GCA_964458145.1 uncultured Desulfovibrionales bacterium
GGCGGACACATAGGTCCGCCCCTACGGGAATGGCGGCGTGTCTGAAGCTTGAGTAACGACAGCCCATAGCCTGAATAGTTACAGAAATTTTTTGTGATCCATGAGCCTGGGGGCACCGAGGGAATCATGACCGACAAACAACCATGCATCGCCTATGCGGCGGGACCCGGAGACGTGGTCAAAACCTTTGCCCATTGGCAGAAGGGGGAGGACGACCCCCATCAGGTGGCCAGGCCCTATAGCGGGCAGTTTCTGGATTATTGCGCCCGGACCGGTGCCAAAGGTGTGCTCATTTCCTCCTGTCCCCGGGCCGACCGGGTGACGGCCGGTGATTTTCATGTGGAAAACCTGCCCAAACCGGCCATGGCCGGCGGGGTGTCCTTTCATCTGGCCCAGATCCGGTATGCCCGGCAGGTTCTGAAAAAAGTCACGGCCCTGGGTGCGGACATGCTCGTGATAGCCGATGCCACCGGCCATTTCTTCCCCTTCGGCTGGATGGCCCCGCGCAGGCTGCAACTCATCCCCTCCCTGCACTGCACCCTGTGGCCCCAATACCTTCCCCTCAAGCCGGTCAGAAAGATCATCAACCGATTGGACCGATATTTTTTCGCTGCCCGGGCCAGGGGGATTCTCTGCCTGTCCGAAGATATCAGACGACAGATCGACATGATCAGCCATGGTCGACCCCGGCCCATCCATCCGTTCATTCCCACCTACAGACGGGAGACCTTTGCGGGGATTGCTCCGCCGGTGCCGGGCGGTGTCTTCAATCTCCTGTTTGCCGGTCGCATCGAACCGGAAAAAGGGGTGTTCGAGCTTCTGGATATGGCGGTCCGTCTGAAAAACACGGGCCATGCTTCCATTGTCATGCACATCTGCGGGGACGGGTCCCGGGAAGACGAGCTGCGTTCCCGTGCCCGGGCACAGGGGGTGGAAGACACCTTTCGCATCCACGGGTATTGTCATCGGGAGGAGATGCTCGGTCATATCGGCTCGAGCCACGCCTTCATCGTTCCCACAACCACAACCTTTGGCGAGGGGTTCAACAAGGTGGTGGCCGAGGCCGTGCTCGCGGGACGACCGGTGATCACCTCGTCGGTCTGTCCGGCCCTGGAATATGTGCGGGATGCCGTCATGGAAGTGGGGCCGGATGATTGGGACGGGTATCTGGCCGCGGTGGAGGGGCTGGCTTCGGACAGGGAACTCTACGAAGCAAAGCAGCGGGCCTGCGGAAAGCTGCGGGAACAATTTTATGATCCTGCGCGTTCCTGGGGCAGTGCCCTGGCCCGCGCGGTTGCAGGGGAGGGGTGATGCTGGGTAATGCAGGCAACGCACTGGTCCCCTTGACCATGTTCGCCTGGGTTCCCGGGGTCCTGTATATTTTCAAGCGTCTCGAGCCCCGCAAGGCGGCTGCCTGCGCGTTTGTGGCCGGCTGGATGTTTCTGCCCGTGGCCGCGTTCAAACTGCCCGGGCTGCCGGACTACACCAAGATGACCGCCACCTGTACGGGTATCCTGCTGGGAGCCTATGTGTTCGACCGGGATACGCTGACCGGGTTCAAGTTCGCCCCGGTGGACATCCCCATGCTCCTGTGGTGCACCTGTCCGTTTCTCTCCTCGGTATTCAACGGGCTTGGTCCCTATGACGGGGTCTCTTCGGCCATGTACCAGAGCATCACCTGGGGGCTGCCCTATTTTATCGCACGCATCTACTTCAATGATCCGGAAAGCCAGCGAACCCTGTGCTGGTACATTTTTCTGGGCGGGGTCATCTACATTCCGTTCTGCCTGATCGAGATGCGCATGAGCCCCCAGCTGCACCGGAATCTATACGGGTACCATCAGCACAGTTTTCTGCAGACCATCCGCGGGGACGGATTCCGGCCCATGGTCTTCATGGAGCACGGGCTCATGGTGGCCATGTGGATGATTTCGGCCTCGTTCATCGGCATCTGGTTCAAGCGGGTGGGACTCATGCCGGACAAGGTTTTCGGGATCCCGTCCAAGCTGCTCCTGGGCATGCTTCTGGTCACCACTCTGCTCATGAAATCCACGGGTGCCGTGGGGCTGCTCTTTGCCGGGCTGGTCTGTCTGCTGTTTTCCGTGAAGACGCGGACCACCCTGCTCATCTGGGCGCTTCTGGCCGTGCCCCCCGCCTATGTGGTGGCCCGGTCCTCGGGCATGTGGAGCGGGGAAAAGCTCACCACCTGGATCTCGGAAAAATACAGCGAGGAGCGGGGCCAGTCCCTGCAGTTCCGGTTCGACAATGAAAATATCCTCGTGGTCAAGGCCATGGAAGGCACCTTTTTCGGCTGGGGGGGATGGGGCCGATCCCGGGTCTACGACGAGGACGGCAAGGATATCAGCGTGACCGACGGGCTGTGGATCATCGTGCTGGGCACCCGGGGACTCTACGGGGTGATCCTGCTCATCCTGACCATCCAGCTCCCCGTGCTCCTGCTGCTGCATCGGCGTTCCCCGGCGGGGTGGACCGAGCCGGACC
>CAYWJL010000434.1:0-2500 GCA_964458145.1 uncultured Desulfovibrionales bacterium
ATGAGCACGTGGCGCGCGCCTTCGCGGCTGGCCTCGACCAACGCGGAATACGTGTGTATGGCGTGGGCCCCTTCCACCAGGAGAAGGATCAGGAGCGCAGTTCTACCCCTGCTCGACCATCAATTTCAATTGCACGAGTCTGCAGATGAAAGGCGCGGTCAACCAACGGGTCTTTGATGTTCCGGCCTGCGGGCAATTTCTGCTCACCGATCACCGCCGGCAGATCGAGGACCTTTTCGAGCCCGGCAAGGAAGTCATCTGCTTCCACGATCAGGCCGAAATCCGGGATCTGGTGCGTTTTTATCTCGAGCACGACACCGTCCGTACAAAGGTCGTTGCCAGGGCCCGCCAACGAGTCCTGGCGGAACACACCTACGAACATCGTATCCAGGTCATTTTCAAGGTTATGCGCGATCAGTATGGTTCGTGATCCTGCATTTTCTTCCCGTCCCTTCATGCAATCACCCTTTTCGGTAGTGACAGCGACTCCTCAGACACATCCATGAAACCGATTCTCGTCATCCAGATGCAGCGCATGGGCGATCTCATCATGACCTTTCCCCTGCTGCTGTGGCTTGCGCGCCGTTTTCCGGGGCGGGAGATCATCGTGGTGGCCGAGCCCCGTTTTTACAGGGATCTTGCCATATTGGGTCCCGCTGTCACCTATGTGCCGTTTTCCGACCAGAAACGGATTCTGGGGCGGGAGTACAGCCTGGTCATCAATGTCAGCCACCGCCGCGAAGGGGCTTTTCTAGCCGGTAAGGTCAGGGCCGAGGAAAAATTCGGTCCGTATGCGGACGAGAATGATCACCTGTATATTCAGGGAAATTGGCAATTGTACCGGGCCTCCCTCGTGGATTGCAACCGGCATAACACCTTTCACTGGGCAGAACTGAACGCTCTGGATGTCATCCCCCTGGACGATGTCCGTGCCACGTCATGGCCCGTGCCCAGACATCTTCCCGGGCACAATCCCAAAGTCGGGATTTTTCTTGGGGCCAGCCAGGACGAGAAACGACCGGTAGTCTCTTTTTGGGGCGATCTGGCAAAGGGGCTCCTGAACAGGGGAATGCGCCCCGTCCTTCTCGGTGGACCTGGTGAGCAGGAGCTTGGACGTCTGGTGGCCGCAGGCCTGGATGTCCCTGTATTGAACCTCGCTGGTACGACGTCACTGGAGCAGTTCGCCCGCATCGGTCAGACGTTGCAACTCATGATAACGCCGGACACCGGCCCCATGCATCTGGCGGTCTGGACGGGTCTCAGGACCCTGAATCTGTCCATGGGCCCGGTCAATCCCTGGGAGACGGGGCCGTACCAGGGGGGACACTTCATTCTCAGAACGACCATGAGCTGTTCGGGATGCTGGTCGTGTCGTTTTGAATCGCCTCGGTGCACCCGAACCTTTGACGCCCGCAAGATCGTCCGCCTGGTGGATGAGGTAATCCGTCATCGGGAGAACAATCTTCAGAAGATGACGTTCACCGGGCTTGAACTGATGCGATCTTCGCGTCGTCGGGGACTGTACTGGCTGAACAGAGTCGGTCCCGCTCCAGAGCATGTTTCGTGCAGGCAGGCCCTGGATCGGTTCTGGCATTGTGTGTGGAAGTGGCATTTCGGGGCATGTGATGAAGAACAGGCCCGGCGTGCAGCCTCCGAGTGTGTCTCTGCTTTTCCCGTCCTTGTTGCAAAAATGCGTTCAAGGCTTCTTGCGCTTTGTCGGATATTCGTCTCCCAAAGTGTTCGTGAGCGTTCTGCAGATCATGATCTTCTTGATCGGCAAGACATCCCTGCCCTTGCCCCGTGCGTGCGTTTTGCCAGGCTCACCCTGGAGAACGGCAATTTTTCCCGCCACTCCCAACTGGCGGTCCTTTCCCTTTTCGAGCGTGTCCTTTCCCTGCTCGATTGATCCCCTCCCTCATCATTTCGATGTTCTTTGCCTCTCCGTCGCCTTCGTTCTGGAACGGCTTTTGTAGACATGCCGTTCAAGGAGGTGGTGTATGCAGATTTTTTCTCCCTTGATGCAGACGAAAGGTCATGCGTTTTTCGGGTTTTCAGATTCTGGAACCGGGCAGGAAAGCCTTGCTGATCAAGGCTTTGAGGCCTTTTTTTCCGAGTGTCTGACCGCCGGGAACGTATCGAATGGCGATAGAACGGTACCTGAACGACCCCGGCAAATGAGGGCCGACGAGGGGGCAGCTCAAGCGACTCGAGGGGAAAATTTTTCCTTGAAGAGCGATGCTGCATCTTCGGAAATACCGTGTGCGGTGCAAGATCGTGAAGGCGATATCCGAGGTCGTGATCGAGAGATCCGAAGGGAAGTGACGTCGGTAACACGCAAGGCGGCTGCCGATGGTACCGATGTTACCGATAACGACAATGAGACTATACTTCGCAAGCTGGTGGCCAGGCTCGTCCGCCCATCAGACAACGCGGCTGGAGATGGTACGACCACCGGTGAACATCTCAACGGGTTGAGCGATCAGGAAGTTCAGGCGCTTGC